>NZ_JAMXFI010000110.1:0-13921 GCF_025460875.1 Microvirga yunnanensis | reverse complement strand
TTAACGTTCCGCGCCTGGTACGAAGCCGGCTTTGGCTACGATGCCTGGGAAGCCCTCTACAAAATTCCAAACGCCGTCTGGGCGCGCTATTTGAGCTGGCTGCAACGCGTGCTGAACCTACCTGTTGAGCACGAGACCATCGTTCGCGAAATCGCACCCTCCGCCGGAGGGCTGAAGGTCAGGATCAGGACATCACAGGGGCAGGAGACGTTGTTAGCGAGACGGGCCGTCCTTGCGACAGGAAGGGGGGGCGCAGGCGGTGATCGCCTGCCGGACATCGTAGATCCCGCGCTCTGGCCGGACCGCGCCGCGCACACAAATGAGGCAATCGACTTCGAGTATCTCCGCGGGAAAAGCATCGGAATCCTTGGGGGCGGTGCCTCGGCCTGGGACAATGCCGCCACGGCTTTGGAGCAAGGGGCCGCGCGGGTGGACATGTATGTGCGTCGCTCCATCCTGCCGCAGATCAACAAAGGACGCGGCTCTGCATCGCCAGGATACTTCTATGGCTGGAGCGCTCTTGATGACGCCGACCGCTGGTCCTTGTTCGTGTATCTCAACGATGCCCAAGCACCTCCACCGCATGAGACCGTACGGCGTGCCATGCAGCAGGAAGGGTTTAACATCCACCTCGGCAGACCGGCTGAAGCTGCAACCCGGCAGGGTGAGAAGGTCCTTGTGCGTATCCGCGGAGAGGAAGCTCCTCAAGAGCATGATTTCCTGATTGTGGGCACCGGCTTCAACGTGGACGCTGGAGCAATCCCAGAACTGGGCGCCTGGTCGTCCTCGGTCGCTCGTTGGAGAGACCGCTATGCGCCACCTGACGAGCTTCAACGCTCGGATCTCGGTGATTTTCCCTACCTGGGCTCCGGATTCGAATTGACCGAGCGGCACCCTGGCCAGGATCCTGACCTGACACGCATTCATCTCGTCAATCACGGCGCGGCCCTCAGTCACGGGGCAATCGCCAGTGATATTCCAGGTGTCAATGTTGCCGCAGAGCGGCTTGCAACAGCAGTCGTTGCAAGCCTGTTTCGTGAGGACCTGCAGGTGATCCGCCGATCTCTGGAGGAGTTCGACGAGCCTGAACTCGAGGGGACACCATTTTTCGTGCGCTGAACCGGTGCCTCACTCGACAAATGCAAGAGCCACGCCGCCGGCCTCGTTGGCAGGTACGACAATGCGATCCGACGCTACATGAGCTCCAGCAATCCGCCCGGACCTGAGATTCTCGAGAACCAGCTCGCGTGAGCGTGTTCTGAGGGTCAACGCTACCATACGATCACCCTGACTTGTGGTGGTCGCTGCCCCGCCGGCAAAGCGCCTGTCCACTTCAGCAGGGCTGAGAAACTGAATTGTCGCCCGGCCCGCCTGCAATGCATGACCGCCGGAGACCTCGGTTACTGCTTCAGACCCAAAGATCATCCGATAGAGATCGGCTGTCTTCGATGGATTGTCAGCGGCAATTGTGAACTCAATGATATCAGTGACGCCGTTGGGATGATGACGCCATTCGTCACGCCAGACGAGTTCCGGCGTAAAGTGATGGCAGAAGAATACACGGCCGTTCGGGATCAGCTGTGATCCTAATCTCACAACCCGAAATGCTGCATCCCGGGTGCCGTCCGGAAGGGAGACAGGGCGCGAGAACTCGGCCGGATTTTCGACAGGTACTCCTTTGTCAGCAAGAGCAGTATGAAGAGCCAAAGACTCTGTTGTCTTGAACACCAGCCCTGTCAGGCCCAATGGATGCTTCCACAGATCCGCCCGCTCCGTTTGCCGTCCAGGTTCATACCCGAGCAGTTCGAGGTAATTCTCGCCGAAGATTGCCAGATGGTTGCTCGACCCCAATGTGTGATGCCCCCGCTCAGTGAGCTGAAAACCGAGGCGGCGGTACAAATCAGCCGCGGCATCAAGCTGATCGAGCACGTTAATTACCACATGGTCGAGCGTTGGTGTGATCTGGTTCATTTCTATGTCCCTTAATGCTCAGATGGCTGCTCTCTGACACTGCTCCAGCTTGATCCAGCAGCATCCGCCACCGCGCCCCTGGCTCCAGGTCTGGTTCGAGAAAGCGACACCTGCCGCTTCAAACAGGCCTTTGTCGAAGAACCCAGCAATTTTGCACAGAAGTGCAATGCGCTCTGGGGAGAGCCCCGATGCTGACCAACTATCCTTCAAAGGGCAGCGATGCACACGAACTTCCATCGTATCGCCCTTTGTTTCGACCTCATGCGGATAAAGGCGTCCCTTGTCGGGACTGACGGAGAGAAAGCGATCTCCAACAGCTAAAGGATCCGGTGGTGTATCCTGAAACAGCCCTTTTGCGACCTCTTTGCCACGGCGCTCTAGTGCTCGGCTCATCACGGCAGTGGCTCGGTCAAGCCCAATTTCAGCTTCAAGCTCATCGAGCAGAACGCGATACAGATGACCTCGGCTCCGAAATGCCTCATCCAGCTCGTGGCGCAATGTTTCGGCTTCGTCTGACATGCTATTCTCTCACAGCTCTTTCGGAATGTGATTTCATCTCCAAGCTCACGATTGGCATAGGAGGCTGAACGGATGATCAGCTTGACTGGTAGAGACTTTGCCTCACGCGTTGAAACGGTTGTTGGGTTTGGTGACTTTGGGAATACGCCGTGGATGAGGGGGAGCTGACATTAATGGATATGCCAGCGATAGAGTTGGGGACGATCTCGGGCGAAGCTCAACATCAATGAGTCGTTACCCTGAGCAGTTTGCGCTCAACATGATGAAGCATGGAACTGATGGGAAGCGTTGACCCTTCGTTTACTCCTGTCTCTAGCAGCTCATACAGGAATCTCACTGGCAATCAGGGCTGCCGCCTCCGGACTGAACCCGACCTCCATCAACTCCCCTTCAAGATCATCAAGGCTGTAGGGTTCCAATGTAATGGGACGTCGTGCTTCTTCCTCAATCACGAGTGTATCGCCACTCCATTCCTCCTTCAGCACACTCGGGTACTCCTCCGCGGAACTGGTCATGACCCTTATGGCCAAGCCCTCATCTTCATCCGCGACTTGGTCGCTCTGGTAGAGTTTCACTGCAACCAGACGCCCTTCAACCTCATCTTCATAGACGGTTGCCCATTCACCCATGTCCCCTCCTGGATCATGCGTTGAGTCATCGCGGCGGCCATCCAAGCTACTGGAGAGCAGGAGCAATGCAACCGAAATCCTCGTCCCCTGAATACTGCTGCATACTGGATCCAGGAGGTTTGTTCCAACGATGAGGCTGTCGGAGGCTCTGTGTGCTCCGCACCCCTTTCCTTGGTTCGAGCCCAACGCAGGGGTAAGGCCGCCCGCTGCACGCTACAAAGGGTAGTTTGATATCCATTGCGCAACGGCAGCTTCTGATACCGTCCCAACGTAGCTACAATGAGCGACCGCAAGCCATCTCGTTTGGATTGACAAGAGCGATGCCAAGAACTCAAGCATCCCAAGAGCGGCAGCCTGATCTCTCTGAATGCCAACGGCCCTGGATGGAATGACACTCCCTGGAGACTTCCCCCCCAGCTTGTGCGGGATCACCCCGTGAGGAGTTTCGTCTTCAGAACATGCTGGAGCCACCGGACCTCTTTCCGGAGCCATTCAAGACGCTCCAAGAGTTCGGCATCCATCCCTTGAGCGTCTGATGGGCTGATCGTCTGCTGTCGCACCGCGTCAGTGAGGTCATGGATGATCTCAATCGATCTTGGGCCGACACCTGGGGTTGATCGCCACTGCCGATCCGGAATTTGGGTCATCTCCCGGATACTCGGACAGCGCCCGTGAAATTCCCTCAGGATTGCATTCCGCAACCGCGATGAAACGGCTTCCAGGGGAAAAGGCTCATCCAAACGCATGTGGCACCTACAGCATTCGATGGCCTATTGTTCTGTCCGTGACATTACGGCTGGACAAAGGCGATACAAAGGTAGGTGGTTGAAACCTGTGCGTTCTAAACCGCTGAAACCAATAGAGCTGTAAGAATTACACATTCCGGATGTCTCGACATGGCTCCCTCCGTCACGCCGACCTCGGCGACAACTAACCGGAAGGAACAAGAATCAACCCTGCCGGGTATCGAGCTAGACGAGTTTTTAGACTTGGGTCGCCTGCATGAATGCTATTGCAAGGGAAGAACGGCCGCTGTTGTCAGCGGCCGTTAAGTTTGTTGCTATACCAGGAAATGGTTCAATAGCGATCGAAGCTATACCGATAAGGGGTTTAAAGATATTTACCGCAGCTTCAGGCCCAAGGAGGAGCTAAGGTTCTTACACTCTCTTGGGTGAGCCATCGTGGCCATGCATAGCGCATGGTAGGGACAAGGTCTCAACGAGCGCAGCAAGGTTTCTAACTTCAGAACGTCGCAGAAGCGATACCTGAAAAATGCCGGGGTAGCCCTTCGTTGACTACAAGGGATCAAGTCACTGCATTGGTTTTGTCAGATCTTTCGCCTTCAGCAACAATCATCAGCATATCGTCAGGCAGGGGCCTTTGAAGTTTCAGTGCCTCTTCAGTTGGAGCATTGAGCCAGACGTCATATTCGTCCGGCGTGGTTAGGATCACCGGCATCGCTTTCGGATGGATCGGACCCACCACGCCATTCGGCTCAGACGTCAGAAATGAATAGAGCAGGTGTTCACCTTCAACAGGATCAGCCTTCGTTCCACGGACGCCGGTCCATGGTCGCCAAATGCCAGCAAACGCGGCAAGGGGGCGCTCTTCATTCAGGGCAAGCCAAACGGGTGTCTTTCGTGGGCGAGTATCCTTGTATTCTGAGAAGGATGTCAGGGGAATTAGAGCTCGGTACTGCGGCTTCAGCCAGGCACGCCAGAACGGTGAGCCGACATTGCGCACGTTCGTCACCGGATGGTTGCCGACCTTTGGAGGAGGGGGGAAGCCCCAACGCATCTGGATCAGCTCGCGCTCACCCTCATGATTTCTGATGACCGGCGCCATCTGGTCTGGAAAGATCGCTGGTAGGGGAGGGAGGTTGCCTGCGCTATCGCGGGTTACATCGAAGGCCTGCCGGATCGCGGCCTGTGTGGCGTACGAGCTATAGAGATTGCACACGGGTGGAACCCTCCGTCTTGGCATCCAGGCGTTCGTTTCATCCAGGAGCATTTGTCTGCGCCCAACGTGACAATAAGCGCTGCCCCACGCAACCCTTCAGGGTATAATCACTGCAATCGGCAGGCCGCGTTTTGATTTGCGAATCATAACGCATTTTCGGTCCGCTCCTTCACTCGTTTTCCATCGATTTTTCAGATCCTTGACCGATGCGGCCAAACTCCAATCCTGCGGACACCTTGCCTCGTACCTCCGTTTCGGAACTCAGCCGACGGATCGGTGACAAGCAGGCTGAGCCCTATCAGGCCAGGATCGCCGCATCTGTCCGAGAGGCAATCCGGCGCGGACGCTCGGGTGCGGTGCTTGCACCCACTGGCAGCGGCAAGAGCCTTCTAGCCGCAGGAGCCGCCGAGGACGCGATCGACTTAGGCAAGCCGATCCTTGTTCTCCACCCCGATGTTTCCCTGCTGCGCCAGAACTACGCCCAGTTCCAGAGCGTTCCGGCTGTCAAATGCGTCCAGACTGCGTTCTACGTCGCCAAGAATGAGATGATCGGCGATGGGCCGATGGTTCGGAATTCGCTTGACGCGGACGTAATCCCCGCCACGAACATGTCCCTCGTCAACAAGCTCGATGACGAGGACTTCCTGCGCTCCCTCGACCGGTTCGGCAAAAGGGGAGGGGTAGTTCTTATTGACGAGGGCCATAAGGCTGCGGCGGACGAGCTCGCAAAGGTCCTCTCTCGTGTTGCCCATGCCGGCGGCTCCGGCATTGTTCTGACCGCCACACCGTTCCGGACCGATGGCAAAGACCCGCTGGACGCTTTCGGCGCCAGCATCGAGCACGACCTGATCGACGTTGCCACCTATGACGAGGTCCTGGCGACTGGCCGCACGGTTCCCACCAGGTTCGACATTGCCACCGGTGAATTCGAGGCTCATCTCGGCACTGACGCCGTCCGGCTTATCGAAAGTGCCTTCCTCGCGCTCTTGGCCGAGAACAAGTCCGTCGACCAGGCCTCCCAGCAGGCGTTCTCCCGCTTCTTCAAGGAGGGAGCGAGCGAGGGCGACAAGGCGATCGCCGCGCTCATCGTTGCGGCCGTCACCCGGATCTGGGCCAAGCGTGCGGCGGTCGCGACCCTGGCGATGATCCACTGTGACAGCGTCGAGTTCGCCAAGGGGCTCTCCGGTTATCTCGCTCAAGAAAGCCTTCCGCCCGGTCATAGCCGGGAAGGGGAGAAGCCCCGCGTGGCCTTTGTCGTGGCCGGCGAAATACGCGTCTGGCGCAACGGCGCCGAGGAGGGGCTGAAGGACGGCGAGCCGGTTGGCCGTAAGATCAAACGCGACGAACTTCTCGATGCGGCCCGTGCCGGCGGCTTCGATATTCTGGTCAACGTGAATGCCCTGGGCGTCGGTACTGACGTTCCGCAGACTGATCTCAATATTCTGGCATGCCAGGAGCGCTCCATCGGCCGGGTGAAGCAGATCAGTGGGCGAGGGGAACGGGCTCACAAGGCATCGGGCAAGACGCACCAGGTCTTCGTTGATGTCGGCAATTCCATCCTACGGATTTTTAGCGACATCGACGCCATGCGCCGGAACGACCCGGAGCGCTGCCGCCGCCAGGTCCGCGGGCTGGCTGCCCCGATCCGGGAGCAGTTTGAGGCATGGTTCGACAAGGATCCCAGCCTCCGCGAACAGATTGAGGAGCGCCAACGCCAGATCCGCCTTCGGATGGGCGAGGGGGACAGCGAGCAGTACGATGACCCGCTTGATCCGACGATGGAGACTGGTGACGAGGACACCCTCCCGGTTCCGAAACCTTTCGCAGCTGGTCTGATGGCGACCGGCATGCGCCGCTATGACTCGGAGACCAAGAAGTTCTCCAGCCGCTTGGCGCTGTTCTGCGATCTCAAAGAGTTTGGTCTCTTCGACGAGGAAGCCGCCCTGGATCTACCGCGCTGGCTCGTCGCCACCCACGACGAACGGACAGGGGCGCAGCAGGCCTTCCTCTGCAAGACCCAGGACATTGCCCGCAAATACGTGGCCTTCGTCGGCATCCGGCACGATGGCGACTACGAGAGTGTCAGCCCTACCGATAAGCAGCGCAAGTTCCTCACAAGCCTTCAGCAGGCGCGGCCTCTCGCCCTCCCGTGGCTCACTGGGTTCGCGGCTCCAGCGAACGCGACCCAGATGTCGGCCGCCATCGATCTCCTGAAGGACAAGGCAGGGCTGCTTGCCCGGTTGCTCAACGTCGCCGCCGTCCGTCTGGTAGAGCGTGCAACCGGAGCCCACAGCCTGCGGGCCGACCTCCGCTCGGTTGTTCTGGATCGGCCTAACCAGCTCACCCCACAGAGGCGTGATCTCCTCGCTGCCTATTGCAGGCTCCGCCAGCGGTTCGCCGATCTCTACCCATATGCGTTTGGAGGAAAGCCGACGGCTTTTTCCGTCACGACCTTCGACCCCAGCGTACTGCCCGAAATCAAGGCCATCGTGGCGAACACGAACGTTCGATTCTTCATCATCGATAACCCAGAGAAGGAGGAGCAACTCCGCCCGAGCCTGGCCGAGGGTCTGATCAAGTCCTCCATCGTGGCGGTCGGCCCAAAAGGACCCAGTGAGCAGTGGATCCGGCAAAAGGCAGGATTCGGCCGCCATGACGATGCCGCCCGGGCACGGGAGCAGAGTTTCCGGGAGTATCTTACCGACCTCGCCGATGGTCCTGTAAGCAAGGACCAATCGCTGACGATTACCCTTGCAAGAACTGAGTATCTCGAGATCGCCGCCGCGAAGCCGGGGAAGGAACTCGTCAGGGCAATGCCATCTGCCGTGATGAACCTCTTGCTGCTCCTCGGGGAGGAAGGTGGGATGCCGGTGCCAGGAGAGCAGGTTGAGCTCATTCAGGATGCGATCGGCAAGAACCGGAGCGAGATTGCGGTCCCGTTCTCGTTGCCTCGACTGTGTGCCCGATACGCCCAGCGACAGGTGCCAGCGCAGAAGAAGGTCCTGAAGGATCTGGAGAAGGCCGCAACCTTCAAGAAAAACCGGGATGCATACTTGCGCTCCCAGAAACCGACATCCCTGGCTTCGTAAAAACCAATATGCCAGGAATAGCGATGGAGAATCCTGTGTCCCTGACGAGGCGCACACATGGCAAGACTGGGTACCGCTTCCATCGATGGATCGCACTGAGGGAGCATGAGGAAGTGTGGGGCAGATTGGTAACGGGTTGGCTGCACAACGTTTCGAGTCAGATGAAGCAAAGCTGCGAGACACCCTCATTTGCCCAAACGCACCCCATCCAAACCCGGGCTGCCAGATCCTTCCCCAGATCCAGAAATCCTGCAGTTCAAGGTCTGGCTGCTGGGCATCAGCCCTATGATCTGGCGACGGGTTCAAGTGCCCGCCAGCATGACCCTGCGAGAGTTGCACAGTGTAATTCAGGTGGCCATGGGCTGGGACGGCATCCACCTGTTCCAGTTCATGCTCCGGGCCCGGCGGTTCGGCTCTCGGGAGTTGGCGGCAAGGTCACCGGATATTTCGCTTTCAGAGCTGCGCCTCCGCTCAGGTGCCCGCTTCCGTTACGAGTACGACCTTAATGGTCCATGGGAGCACGACGTGCGCCTCGAGAGCCGGCATGAGGCTGACCCTCAGAGGATCTATCCCATTTGCCTGGACGGGGATGGATTCTGTCCGCCGGAGGACTGCGGCGGAGTGCCCGGCTTTCTGGCCCAGCGCGAGGCCTGGACCGCTCCGGAGACCAGTGATGACTTCGCCGTCCTCGCCGATTTCGTGGATCAGCTCGCTTTGAAGCGGAGCGAAGGCGCCTTGATCGACGCCGAGGAGGTCGATCAGGTCCGGGAGGCTCTGGAACGCCTTGAGGTGCGTCAACGATGGCCGGGCAAGCCGTTCTCGCGCAAGGACGTGAACGAGCGGCTAAGCAAGACCGAGTATCTCGACCTCATGCATCAACAGTGGTGAAGCCGTGCGCTCCAATGGCCAGCAAGGGCGCCCGGCTTTCCCAAGAGCGCACGGAACGTCCCATGCAGGTCAGGATCATGCTTCAAATCATCGGAGACGACGGATCCGTAGGCGACGCGGAGGAGGTCGCAGCTCTGACCAAGATCACCGAGCGGGCTGAGGATCTGGGCCTGTCCTTAGCCGAGAGCAAGACCCTGCTGGCGGCCGCTCAGCAGCGGATTGTCGAGGCTCAGGTCAATGGCTGGCTCGAGAGACACCGTCACTGCGCGATCAGTGGGCGCAAGCTGCGGTGCAAGGGCAGCTACCCAGTTACCTTCCGGACCCTGTTTGGCGATGTCCGGCTCAAGAGCCCACGCTTCTACGTGCCCAAAGAGCGGCAGACCAACGGTCCGGCAACGATCTCGCCACTGACGGAGCTGCTTCCCGATCATGTTGCGCCAGAGCGCCTGTACCTCGAGACTCGTTGGGCCTCGCTTGTGCCCTATGCAGCAGCAGCCGATCTCCTGGCCGACGTGCTTCCTGTCGGGAGCGGCGTCAACGCAACGACGGTACGTCAGCATGTGCTGCGCGCCGCCGAGCGGATGGAGGGTGACCTCACTGAGCAGCGGGTCTCGTTTATGGAGGGAACGGACCCTCGCGATTGGGAGGATCTGCCGACCCCTGATGGACGAATGGTCATCGGCCTGGATGGCGGCTACATCCACGACTGGCGCGACAGAAAGCGGAACTTCGAGCTGATCGTCGGCCGGTCCATGCCCGAAGAAGGAGAGGCTCGGTATATCGGTTTCGTCCACGGCTACGATCGCAAGCCGCAGCGCCGCATCATTAACCATCTCCGCCGACAGGGTTTCTTGGCCAATCAGGATCTGACCTTTATCACAGACGGTGGTGACGAGGTGCGGTCACTGGCCGAGCGGATCAGCCCGTGCAGCGAGCACGTGCTCGATTGGTTCCACATCACGATGCGGATCACGGTCTTGCGGCAGTTCGCCCAGGGACTGGTGCACCATGACAAGGAAGGCGGGATGGCGGCTCTGGATGAGCTGCGCCGAATCAAGTGGTTCCTATGGCACGGCAACACCTATCGAGCCAGCGAGACCATCGATGATCTGCTCCTTGATCTCGAAGCTCTGAACACTCGCTATCCCAACCTGCGCAAGTTCAGGGTGGCCATGCGGGAGTTCCAGGTCTATATCACCAGCAACGAGGCGAGCCTGATCAACTATGGCGAGCGCTACCGGTCTGGTGAGCGGATCTCCTCGGCTTTCGTTGAGGCAACGGTGAACGCAGTTATCAGCAAGCGCTTTGCCAAGAAGCAGCAGATGCAGTGGAGTCGACGCGGAGCTCATCTGCTCCTGCAGACGCGGACCAGGACCTTGGATGGCTCACTGCGTGCCGCATTCGAGCACTGGTACCCGAGTATGATAAACGACAATAACAGGGATCAGAATCGAGCAGCCGCCTAACTGCCCCACAACTCCTCATGCTCTCTGCGACTGCGGGCTGGGACTAGATCGTGATTTGGGACTCGACGCGGGACGGGGTCAGCGGCGACGGAAGGAACGGCCCTCATCGGGTCATCCTGCGCCGGCGGGAACGACAGCAATGCCAAGCCAAGAAAGGATGACGATGCCTCAGGACACAGCCAGCCGCCGCTTTCTCCTCGTCGAGGACGAAGCCATGATCGCGCTGCTGGTCGAGGACATGCTCGAGGACCTCGGCCATGAGCTGGTCAAGGTCGCCACCCGCCTTGAGGACGCGGTTGCCGCTGCCGGGACCGAGGCCGTCGACCTGGCGATCCTCGACCTCAACCTGGGCGGCGCCCTGACCTATCCGGCGGCCGACGTGCTCGCGGAGCGGGGCATCCCGTTCATCTTCGCGACGGGTTACGGCAGCGGCGGGCTCAAGGAGGGCTATGCCGCCCGTCCGACGCTGCAAAAGCCGTTCAACACGGAGGCGCTGGAACAGGCGATCGGGCAGGCGCTCGGGCGCGGAGCCTGAGATCCCCCGAACGCAGGACAGGCGCCGGCCACCTGGGACGGATCGCCGTCAATGGGACTCGGAACGTCCTCGAGCGTTACAACAGCTTGCGATTGCGTGCCGATGACACGATGAACCACGAGCCGCGGGAGGCCGCACCGGGACGTTCCCCCGAGCAGGGCGGAACCTCGGCCGACGAACTGGCCTACCGCCTGCACCAGCAGGAGCTATTGGCAGGCTTCGGCGTCCTCGCGTTGCGGACGCCGGATTTCGTGGACCTGCTCCAGGAGGCCACCCGGCTCTGCGCGCAGGGGCTCCACACCCGGTATTGCAAGGCCATGGAGTACCTGCCCGACGAGGACCGGTTCATCGTCCGTGCCGGGCCCCTTAGCCCTAAGTTTAAGAGCCGTTTTGCAGCTACGCTGAAACCTATGGCTTCGCCCATGGTTAGATGATCATTAACCCAAGTTAATAACCCACGTTAATGTAACAGGCCGCAAAGGCTCAGCCCGGGCATCTCCCCTTATGATCCTTTATCCTGGTGAGCTGTCACCAACCCATCGCCTTGCCGCTCTCGCGCCAGCTGTCGATCGCTACGTCCGTGAGACATACAACGGTCTGCTCAGCCTCCCGGTGCCTGAGCAAATTTATGATCTTGTCCGTTCATACGGGCAGGATAATCAATCCCAATCACAAGCTGAGGAACGCCAAGAGGATGGGACAACGAATTGACGTCAACCGCAAAGCTTTGGTCGTTGAGGATGATGCGGAGCTTCGATTTCTAGCCGTCGCGCTGCTAGAGGAAACTGATCTTGAGATTGTTGAGGCATCCAGCGGTGAAGAGGCTTTGCAATACTTGCATCACCACGCGGATGAGGTCGCCTTCCTGTTTTCTGATGTGAGGCTCCCATGCCTGATGAGCGGTGTGGACCTGGCACGAACCGTCAGCTTGAAGTGGCCTTGGATCAGGACTGTCCTCACCTCCGGTGCTCCTCTTGAAGAGGTCAGCAACACGGCATTGAGAGATGTACGCTTTATGCCCAAGCCCTGGAGGGCCCTTGAGGTGCTGATCGAGGCTGAGAAGGCCAGTGACACGCACCATATGGGCGAGGTCCTGAGTCGTGGGCACGCCGGAACTCACTGACTTCCTCGTGCGTAGTACTCGCAACCTATCACTAAGTTAATCAATGGAGAGATGGCATGTCAGAAGCGCGCCTGCCGAACATTCGCGTCCTATCTGTACCTGTCGCGAATGTCATTATTCTCAATAGCATCGGGTCTAAGCTGCGTTCGCATTATGAGGATGCACTTTACAAGCCTGTTCCGCCACAGATTGACAACATCCTGCGTCAACTAAACTAATCATATAGTCGAATTGTGCTAGTAGGCTGAAACCAATCTTGGCGGTTTTCGTTCTGAAGCTAAACCGGAGCTGCCAAGATGACTGCGCCATCCATCACCCGCGATGAACTCCTCGCTGCTATTCCGAACCTTCGTGCCTTTGCTATCTCGCTCTGCGGGAACAGGGATAGCGCGGACGATCTGGTTCAGGACACGCTCATGAGAGCTTGGTCTAACATGGACCGCTATACAGCCGGCACCAATCTTCACGCATGGCTGTTTACAATCCTGCGGAATAGCTTCTTCTCGCGACATCGTAAGATTGTGCGTGAAGTTGAGGACGCCGACGGCTCCTATGCAAACCGTCTTTCCACGGCTCCTGAACAGCAAGCCCATCTCGATCTACAGCACTTTCAACGGGCGTTGATGAAACTTTCAGCGGATCAACGTGAAGCGCTCCTGCTCGTCGGCGCTGAAGGTTACTCTTACGAGGAAGCCGCCAGGATTTGCGGCTGTGCTGAAGGAACGATCAAGAGTCGTGTTAACCGTGCCCGCAATCGTTTGGCAGAGCTTCTTGGATTGGAGAATGGCGGGGACCTCGGTGTTGATCAGGTTGTGATGGCGGCACTTCCAAGAGCTGCATAAAAATCATGTAGAAGCACCCGGTTGCGCCCTCAAAGTAGGTCCTATTACAAATTCACCTCAAATACTCTGGACCGGTGGCACCGTGCACCAGCCTTCACCCTGCTGGTTGATGGACTGCATTACAGAGGGTGAGGTAGTGGCTCCCATCATCAGCTTGGGCTGTAGAGTGTACATGTGGCGCTGACCGGACCGGCATAGGGTAACCAAACGACCGATCATGGCACATTGGCGAAGTAGACCGGATGTTTGCTGCCGAAGGGGACATCAGACATTCCCGAGGCTTTCGCAATTTCCTCGAATCCCCTATAGCCGATTATCTGCCTGATGCCGAGGTGTGGCGTGTACTCTAGCCAGACACTGCTGGATCCTCCGAATGGAGCGCAGCCGTTCCGTGGGAACCACGTAAGACGCTTCGAGTTCTGCAAACCTATGGTGCATTGACGCGACAATCGCGAGATCCGCATCTACGACGCAGGCTTATTTCATAGAGGCCTAGTTTGTATCTAACGGAGATCATGTCTGGATGGCCACGAAGAACAATGCCCTGTCCTTTAAGATCGGTGAAACGGTTGTGTACCCGGCCCATGGTGTGGGTGTGATCACTGCAATTGAGGAGCAGGAGGTTGCCGGGTTCAAGCTTGAGTTCTTTGTGATCACCTTCGATAAGGATCGCCTCACCCTTCGGGTTCCCCTGACCAAAGCCAAGAGCAGCGGCCTGAGAAAACTGTCGGAACCTGCTGTGGTGAAGCAGGCACTCGACCTCCTGAGCGGAAAGGCAATGGCCAAGCGCGGCGTGTGGAGCCGGCGCTCCAACGACCTTCAGGAGCGTATCGGGACCGGGCAACTGACAGCTATTGCTGAAGTTTTGCGGGATCTCAATCGCGGCTCAGAGCAGCAGGA
>NZ_JAMXFI010000011.1:0-124722 GCF_025460875.1 Microvirga yunnanensis | reverse complement strand
ACAGCTGGTACCGCAAGTCTCATCCGACGTTTGCGGATACTCTGGCTGCGGTGCGGGAGAACATCTGGCGCGAAACGGGTTTACTCACGTCCCGGCGCCGGCGCAAAATGCCAAAACCCTCACGCGCCCTTCAGCGATGCTTGCTATACGCACTTTGCCATGCCGCCTGATTGGCCAAACTCGAGCTAAGAACCGGTTTCCGAACCGTCCGGGCCTTCCGCCGTTCTCGGGCGGGACTCGGCGCTGCGGACGAGCTGGATGACCGGAAGAAGACCGACGAGGACGATGACGAGCGCGGCGAGCGACCCGTCTTCGAAGCGGCCCCGCGAGGCATAGGTGTAGACGAGGGTCGACAGGGTTTCCGTGTTGAGAGGCCGCAGCAGGAGCGTCGCAGGCAGCTCCTTGATGCAGTCGACGAAGATCAGCAGGGCGGCGCTGGCCAGGGCCGGGCGCATGAGCGGAAGCTGGATCGTCCAGACCATCTCCCGTCGCGAAGCGCCGAGGGTGCGCGCCGCGTCCTCGAGACTCGGCGATACCCGGTCCAGGCCGGCCGAAAGCGAGCCGGTCGCGATCGACAGGAAGCGGATCACATAGGCGATGACGATGCCTCCGGCGGCCCCCATGAGCAGGAGGCCGAGGCGCTCCCCGGTGAGACTGCGCCAGAGGGTCCCGATGAGATTGTCGATCCCGACGAGGGGCGTCATCAGCCCCAGGGCCAGAACCGTTCCGGGCACCGCATAGCCCAGCCCCCCGATGAACAGGGCGCCCCTGGTGAGAGGGGTTCTGGACAGGCGCGCGGCCGAGACCAGCACGACGGCGAGGAAGAGCACGACGCCGGTCGCAACGACCGAGAGACCGATCGTGGTCCCGAAATGGGCGAGGAACTCGGAATCGAACTGGTCGAAGAGGCTGCCGCGGAAGGTCTCACGCAGCAGGAACGCCGTCGGCAGGATGAAGCCCAGCACGACCGGCACGGTGCAGAGCGCCGTCGCCACGAAGCGGCGCGCGCCGCGAAGCGGAACCGGATGCACGTTGCGGTGCCGCTTGGGCGAAGCCGCATAGCGTCGGTCCCGCCGGCCGTAGCGCTCGATCAGGATCAGTCCCATCACGAAGGCGAGCATCACGCAGGCGATCTGCGCCGCGCCGGGCAGGCTGCCGCGGTTGAGCCAGGTGGTGTAGACCGATACGGTGAGCGTGCGCACCCCCAGATACTCGCTGGCCCCGATGTCGTTCAAGGCCTCGAGGAGCGCGAGCGACACCCCGACCGCGAGGGCGGGGCGGGCCAGCGGAAGCGCGATGATCCGGAAGAGCTTGATGCGGCTGGCGCCGAGGGTGCGGGCCACCTCCAGCATGCTTGCGCTCTGCGTCAGGAACATCGCCCGGGCGGCGATGTAGATGTAGGGGTAGAGCACCGCGGACATCACGACGATGCAGCCCGGGAGGGAACGGATCTCCGGGAACCAGTAATCGGTCCTCGACTTCCAGCCCATGAGGTCGCGCAGGGCCATCTGCACGAGGCCGGCGGAGTCGAACACCTCGACGTAGATATACGCCGTGATGTAGGTCGGCACCGCGAGTGGCAGCGGCAGCAGCCAGACCAGGATGCTCCGGCCGGGAAACCGGTGCGCGGTGACGAGCCAGGCCGCGGTGATCCCCATCGAACCGGCCACGATGCCGATTCCGGTCAGCAGGGCCAGGGTGTCGATGGTGCTTGCCGGAAGAACGTTGGCGATGAGATGCGGCCAGATCTCCGCGTCGCCTTCGGCGGCGATGCCGATCAGGGCGGCGACCGGCAGGAGAACGAGCAATCCGATCGCCGCGACGGCGGCCGAGAGCCACCAGGGAAGGCTCTTCGCCTTTCGCCCGACCGAGCGGCCGAATGCAGTCTGGGTTTTCGCAATCACGGTCAAAGGGAATCGGCGCCCCCGCGGCCGGCGGCGCCTCTCGAAATGGCAAGGGAGCGGCTTGATCCGCCGCTCCTCGTCTTATTGGTCGAAGCCGACCTTGTCGACCAGCTCGCTGGCCTTCTTGCGCAGCTTCGCGATCTCGGCGATCGGGATGGTGTCGGCCTTGAGCTCCCCGAAGGACGCGATCGTCGGATGGATCTTGATGCCGGCCTTGATCGGATATTCCGAGTTGGCTTCGGCGTGAATCTGCTGGGACGCATCCGAGACCATGTACTCCATGAACTTCACGGCGTTGGCCTTGTTGGGGGCGTACTTCGTCAGGGCGAGGCCCGAGACGTTCACATGGGTTCCCCCGCCCTCGAAGGTCGGCAGGATCACGTTGATGGCCTCACCCCACTTCTTCTGCTCGGCATCGCTGCCGTTGAGCATGAGGGAGACGTAGTAGGTGTTGCCGACCGCGATGTCGCAGACGCCGGCCAGGATGTCCTTGGCCTGCTCGCGGTCGCCGCCCGAGGGCTTCCTGGCGAGGTTGGCCTTCACGCCCTTCAGCCACTCCTCGGCCTTCGCCTCGCCCTTGTGCGCGATCATGGCGGCGATCAGGCTGATGTTGTAGAGGTGCTGCCCCGAACGGATGCAGACCTTGCCCTTCCACTTGGGGTCGGCCAGCTCCTCGTAGGTGATCTTGTCCTGCTTCACGCGCTCCTTGGAGGCATAGACGACGCGGCCACGCAGGGCGATGCCGAACCAATGGCCTTCGGGATCGCGATAGGCGGCCGGGATGACCTTCTCGAGCGCTTCGGACTTCACCGGCTGCGTCACGCCGTAATCCTTTGCGGCCGCCAGGCGGCCGATATCGACCGTGATGATCAGATCGGCCGGGCTGTTCTGGCCCTCGGTGCGGATCCGCTCCTCCAGACCGTTGGCGATGAAGATCGTGTTGACCTTGATCCCGGTCTCCTTGGTGAACTCGTCGAGGACAGGCTTGATCAGACCGGGTTCGCGGGTGGTGTAGATGTTCAGCACCTCCTGGGCGAAGGCCGAAACGCTCGTTCCCGCCAGGGCGCCGAGGGCCGCCGCACCCAGGAGCAGTCCGCGTCCAAACGAAAGGTTCACCATTCCTGAAGTCCTCCAGCAAGCATCACGGGCGAGCCGTCTCGCCCAGTTCCGTTGACGCTGGAGGAACCATGATCGCGCTATCGCGTCAATCGAAAATCAAGTGATTTCAATACCTTATAAGCTTTCTAAACTGCCTTCAATTTATAAGCTTTCTAAGCTGACGCGGCTTTCTGCACCGGCTCGATATCCGGCAGCGCGGCGCGGAGGCGGGCAATTTCCTCCTCCATCTTCTCCATGTTCGCGAACAGGCGCTCGCTGGTGAGACGAAGGAAGTAGAAGCCGAATTCCGGGTTCTGGAAATAGAGCTGGCGGACCTCGTCATAGGAGATGCTCAGCACCTCTCCGGCTTCCAGGCACTCGAGGGTCTGCGTGCGGGTGTTGCTCGGAGACATGAAGCCCATCTCGCCGACCACCTGACCCTGAAGGAGTTCGATGTCGATCTCCTTCAGGCGATAGCGGCCCGAGATCGTGAAGAACATGCAGTTGGCGACATCGCCCTTGGCGAAGAGGACTTCGCCGGTCTGTGTCCTGCGGCGGGTCATGAAGGGCTTGAGCCATTCCATGGACAGGTCGCTCTTCGAGGCGTGCTTCACGCGCTTGATCAGGCCGAGCATCTGGTAAAGCCGGGTGCCGTTGAGCGGCAGCAGGATGAGATTGACGACGAGGCTGGGATAGTTGCCCGTGAACGAGGAGAAGATCAGGGAGCAGATATTCGCTCCAATCCCGATGCAGCGCAGCGGGATGATGGTCTTCATCGCGCTGCCCGTGACGGCCAGGACTGCCCCGAACCACCCGATGGCCTCGTACCACGTCATCATGTCTTCCCCGCATTTTGATCTATCGTTACGGCATATAGCACCAACCTAGGAATCCGCGCCAGCTGCGCATTGGCGCAGGGCACCAGACTCTTCGGGAGAGGGTTTCGGGCCGTTAACGATCTCCGCAGCCCGGGCGCCCGTGCCGCGGTTCAGGGCGGCCCGACGTTACGGCCTGGCTTGCCCGGGGACGCTCAGGGTCCGTCGTTGGGCCGTCGCGCCGGATTGCGGTGCGGCGGAGGAGCGCCGTGGCGCTTCCGGCGAGAGGGAAGGCGGCGGAGGAACGGGATCGCGCGGCAAGACGCCGACGGGAGCCGTGGAGGCGACGCAGCCGCTCAGGGCGAGTCCAGCAAGCAAAGCAGCGGGAAACGTTACGGAAAGACGCATGATGTTACTCCACGGGAATCGATCCAGAAGCTAGACCATTAGATGTGGAAGTCGAGTCTGCTGTCGACAGCCAGGCGTTCGACCTGAACATCGCTCGCACCATGAGCCCGTCCGATCCACCACCACGTCATCACCGGGCTCGTCCCGGTGATCTCGATTGTCTGAAGCGCGGCGCTTCACCTTATCGGGATGGCCGGCACAAGGCCGGCCATGACGTGTGGAGGGTGTCATCGACCGCTCACACCAATCCTCCACGTCATCACCGGGCTCGTCCCGGTGATCCCGATACGGTGAAGCAGCGCGCTTTTCCGATCGGGATGGCCGGCGAGAGGAGGGTGATGACCGCCCGGCCATGACGTGCGGAGGGTGGCAGGAAGGGCGGAGGCCGGCCATCACGTAAGAGCGTTTCGATCCTGTCCGGGAGTGGCGCGGCCCTTCGGGTCACGAGCGTGGCCCGCTGGGTCCGCCTCTTCCGATGCGCCGGTCAAGAGACGGAGCCTCGGATGAATCCCAGAAGTGGTGTCCACTTTTCACGTCCGATGCTCTAGTTATTGGAAGAGAAGCGCGAGAGGATTTCCGAGGGGACTTCATGGAGGGTTGTTTCAGCGTGAGGGTTGCAGGAGCCTTGATCGTCGCCTTGATCGTCGCCTTGTTCGGTGCGGGGCCTGCCAGGGCCAAGTGTCAGGACGGCCCGGGCCCCAGGGTCGATTGGTCCGGATGCTCCAAGGCGCGGCTCATGCTCACCAACGAGGACCTCACCGGCATCAACTTCCGGCGCTCGCTCCTGACGTTGAGCGATTTCGCATCCTCAAAGATGGCCGGCGCGAACCTGAGCGAGACGGAGGTCAGCCGTGCCCGCTTCGAGGGCACCGATCTGTCCAAGGCGGATTTCACGAAGGCGCTCGGCTGGCGGGCCAATTTCGGGCAGGCCAACCTGACCGGCGCCATCTTCAGCGCGGCGGACATGAACCGGTCGAACTTCGCGCAGGTCAAAGGGACCGGGGCGAATTTCAGCAAGGCTGAACTGAACCGGTCCGACTTCAGCGGTGCCGACCTCGCGGGCGCCAACCTGTCGAAGGCCGAGCTCGCGCGGGTGCTGTTTCAGAGCGCGCGCGTGACCGGGGTCGACTTCAGCTATTCCAATCTTTCCCGTGCCCGGCTCGACGGCCTGGATCTGCAGGGCGTGAACCTCACGGGCTCCTATCTGTACCTGACCCAGCTCGGCGGCGCGAACCTCAGCGGCGTGACCGGCCTGATCCAGGCGCAGATCGACATCGCCTGCGGAACCGCGCAGACCAAGCTTCCCGCCGGTCTCACGGCGCCGAAAACCTGGCCCTGCAAGGACGAGGAGGAGTGAGCGCGACGCTCCGTGCAACCAAGCCGCAGCGTGGCCGTTGAAAAGATGGACAGACGTTACCCGAGAGGTCTCCCATTTCCGTTTCTTCGAAGGAGTGAGTCCGGTTGACCACGCTCAAGGAATTCGAGGACGCCCTGCGCGAGCAGGGAATGCACATGGCTCTCGCCATCCTGGAGAAGCTTCGGGAGCGGGATCGGACCAAACGTTCGGTGGCTCCTGCCCGTCGGATCGCCGGCCGCAAGATGACACCGGAACTCGCCCGGCGGATTCTGGAGCTCCATGGAACGACCGAGATGACGCAGCAGGAAATCGCCTTTCAGCTCGGCGTCAATCAGGGACGGGTCAACGAGGTCATCAAGAGGGGCAAGTGGCTCCATGACGATCCGGCTTCGCCCGAGGCCGTCGCACGGGACAAGGCCAAGGCCCGCATGGCCGTCGACGCCGCCGGCAAGCGCCCGGAGCGCCGGGTGATCAAACCCGTCTCGGCCTCCGACAAGAAGGCATCGAAGCCGAAGCCGGGCAATCAGGCGCAATTGCTGCTGGGTGATCTTTAGGACGCTCGAGCATCGGATGGGAAAAGTGGGTCCGATGCCTTGGCGCAGAAAAAACCCCGCCCAGGGGGCAGGGTTGAGTGATCTCCTCGCCTTCGGTTGTCAAGCCGAAAACGCGATTATTAGGGCACGTCTCAAAAGTAATGTCAAACGACTTTAAAGGTCTTGTTAAGATACTTATTTTCTGAGCTATTGGACAAAATTCTTTATATCGAAAGTAGTACTCCTTTTGCGACCATTGAATATTGATCGAACCTGTAGGTGTTGCGCCTTTGCCATAGCTTTCCCAAGCGGAACAGGCGTAAGTTTTCACCGTGAGTCCTCACACCAAGGGGTTACGGTTATGAGAAAGTGCGTACTTAGCCTCCTAGCAGGGGTTGCAGGCGTGACGCTTGCTGCAGCCGCTGCCTCTGCCGCCGACCTGCCCAGTCAAGCACCGCCCCCGGCTCCGATCCTGGCGGCGCCGATCTTCACCTGGACGGGTTTCTACGCCGGTGTGAACGCCGGCTGGGGTTGGCGCGACAGCAATCGGGAAACCGTCATTCTCGGCGGGGCCGTCCCCGGTACGCTGTTCTTCCCCAACAACGACGACGGTGGATTCACCGGCGGTGGCCAGATCGGCTACAACTACCAGATCGGCTCCTTCGTGATCGGTGTCGAGACCGATATCCAGTGGGCGGATACCGATCAGAGTGAAACAGTCGCGTTCATTCCGGCGGGGCTGCCGGGCACCTTCGTGCCGGGCACCTTCGACAACAACCTGTCGGATTGGTTCGGCACCGTTCGTGCCCGCGCGGGTGTCGCGTTCGACCGCGTGCTGATCTACGCCACCGGCGGTCTCGCCTATTCCGACGACAACACCGGCTGGGTGGCCGGCGGCGGCGTCGAGTGGGCGCTCCCCGTGAACTGGTTCGGCTCCTCGGCGGTCACCTTCGGTGTCGAAGGCCTCTGGATCGGCTTCGATGACGACGACGACAACCTCGGCCGCTTTGCCGGCACCTTCACGCCGGCGGGCGGAACCCCGGTCGATCTGTTCGTGCCGAACAACAACAACGACGACAACGACTTCTTCGTGGCTCGCGCCAAGCTGAACTTCAAGTTCGGCACCTACTGAGCCTCCGCGGTTAAAGACGAAAGGCCCGGGAACCTCCCGGGTCTTTTTTGCGCCCTGCTCGCGACGTCGGATCGGGCTCGTCGGCCTGGAGCATTTTTCGGCGAAGTGGATCCGGTTCGCCGTTCACAATGCGGCCAGCCAAAGAAGAGAGTTGACTCCACGCGAGTGGAAACAGCGCTAGAGTCGCGGACCCAAAAGTGGACCCACCCCGTCATGGCCGGACTTGGCCGGGCTCGTCCCGGCCATCCCGATTGTCTTGAGCGCGGCGCTGTCCTGTATCGGGATCACCGGCACAAGGCCGGTGATGACGTGGTGTGTATGTGGTCCGGCACTGCCACCCTCCGCACGTCATGGCCGGCCCTGTGCCGGCCATCCCGCTCGGAAAGGCGCGGCGCCTCTCGTATCGGGATCACCGGCACGAGGCCGGTGATGACGTGGAGGGTGTATGAGCCCGCGGTGACCCGGGGCGAACGGCCTGTCCGCACGATGCTCTCAGAGAAAGAAATAGGCCGCGACCCTGTCCTTGACGGATCTGTGGTCGCGGCCCCGGCCCGTGTTTGCCCCCACGGGAAGCTCAGCCCTAAAGCCCTCGATCGTGACCTCAATGAGGCCGGGCCCCGGCTGTCGATTCTCGAAAAAATTTTTGGAACCAACTCTGGCGATGGGCGTTTATTGGCATCGCCGGTCATTTTTGCCCCTACGGCCGGACACCTTGAGAGCACCCCAGCGGGTGCTCTTTCTTTTTGTGATTCCTCGCTTTTTCCGATCGAATCAGATGCAAGCTAGAGCTTATGGACCGGGACTCGGGCGTTCAAGACATCTTGGCTCTCGGCGTTTTGCAT
Organism: Microvirga yunnanensis; assembly: GCF_025460875.1. Classification (NCBI taxonomy): domain Bacteria; kingdom Pseudomonadati; phylum Pseudomonadota; class Alphaproteobacteria; order Hyphomicrobiales; family Methylobacteriaceae; genus Microvirga; species Microvirga yunnanensis. The sequence goes on along the minus strand of NZ_JAMXFI010000011.1, from coordinate 116,633 downwards.
CCTCGCAAAATGCGATTGCTTATCTGAAAGGTGCCGCTCATTCGTAGCGACGCTCGTCCGCGATGATCTTGCCGTCGTTCGGGAGATCGCCGGGCGCCGCGAAGGTGACGGAGCCCTTGAGCTTTGCGATGGCCTGAAGCGTAGCGCCGACCGCGGCCGAGAGAGCCTCGCTCGGCGCGGCGGTTTCGGCCATGAGCGTCATCATGTCCGTCTCGCCGTCCCGCGTGACGACGAGGCGCAGACGCCCCAGCTCGGGATGGCGCCGGCCGATCTCGGCGACCTGCTCGGGCCGAACGAACATCCCTTTGATTTTCGTGGCCTGGTCGGCCCGTCCCATCCAGCCTCTGATGCGCATGTTGGTGCGCCCGCAGGGGCTGAGACCGGCCATGGCAGCGGTCAGGTCGCCGAGAGCCAGGCGGATGACCGGCCGGTGGGCGTCCAGGGTCGTGACGACGATTTCACCCACGTCACCTGGAGGCACCGGGTCTCCCGTGCCTGGCCGCACGATCTCCACGATGATGTCTTCGTTGACCACGAGACCCTCGCGGGCCGGGGTTTCGTACGCGATGAAGCCGAGATCCGCCGTGGCATAAGCCTGATAGGCCTCGATCCCCTTCGCCGAGAACTCGTCCTGCAGGGATTTCGGAAAGGCCGCTCCCGAAACGAGGGCGCGCCTGATCGATGAAACGTCCCGGTTCGAGGCCGCCGCGCCGTCGAGCAGCACCTTCAGGAAGTCCGGGGTTCCGCAATAGGCGACGGGACGATAGGCCTCGATCAGCTCGAATTGCTGCTCGGTGTTGCCCGGGCCTGCCGGGATCACCGCGCAGCCGAGCGCCCGCGCGCCCGAGTCCATGATGAAGCCGCCGGGCGTCAGATGATAGCTGAAGGTGTTGAGCACCACGTCTCCGCGCCGGAAGCCGGCGGCGAAGAGCCCGCGGGCCGCTCGCCAAGGGTCCTCGGCCGCGGGCTCGGGCTCGAAGATCGGGCCGGGCGACGTGAACAGCCGCCCGAAGGAGCCGGACGGATCGGCCAAGAAGCCCCCGAAGGGCGGGGCGGCTTTCTGCCGTGCCGGCAAGTCGGACTTGCGCAGCACGGGAAGCCGGGCCAGCGCCTCGCGGCTTCGGACGCCGTGCAGGTCGATCCCGGCGAGATGCTCCGCATAGGCGGGGGCCGCGGCGGCTCGTTTCAGGATCGCCGGCAATCGCGCGAAGAGCGCCTCTTCGCGCTCGGCGGGATCGCGGGTCTCGGAGGTGTCGAAGGAATCGGACAAGGCGATGTTCCCGGGTTTGCAATCCATCACGCCAGCCAGCGCTTGCGGCGCTTGTAGCTTTTCACGGCCCGGAAGGACTTTCGGTCACCTTCCGAGACCCCGAGATAGAACTCCTTCACGTCCTCGTTCTCGCGCAGCATCGGCGCGGGCCCGTCCATCACGACCCGGCCCGTTTCGAGGATGTAGCCGTAAGTGGCGTATTTGAGCGCCATGTTGGTGTTCTGCTCGGCGAGCAGGAAGGAGACGCCTTCCGTGGCATTGAGCTTGCGCACGATCTCGAAGATCTCTTCCACGATCTGCGGCGCCAGCCCCATGGACGGTTCGTCGAGCAGGATCATGGACGGCCGCGACATCATCGCGCGTCCGATGGCGCACATCTGCTGCTCTCCGCCGGAGGTATAGCCCGCCATCGACGTCCGCCGCTGCTTCAGCCGTGGGAAATACGCGTAGATCGCTTCGAGATCGTGCTTGATGGCGGCGTTGCCGTCCCGGCGCGTGAAGGCTCCGGTGAGCAGGTTCTCCTCGATCGTGAGATGGCCGAAGCAGTGGCGTCCTTCGAGAACCTGGATGCAGCCCCGCCGCACAAGCTCGTTGGGGGACAGGCGATCGACCCGCTCGCCGTTGAACTCGATCGACCCTTTCGTCACCTCGCCGCGCTCGGCGTGGAGCAGGTTGGAGATCGCCTTCAGGGTCGTGGTCTTGCCGGCGCCGTTCGCTCCGAGCAGGGCCACGATGCCGCCTTTGGGCACATGAAGCGACACGCCCTTGAGCACGAGGATCACGTGGTCGTAGACGACCTCGATATTGTTGACGGTCAGGACCGTCTCGGCGCGTTGCGGCTCGTTCCGCTCGGGATTCTGGACGGCGCTTGTCATGGGCACTTCTCTCGAAAATCCTCTCCTCTGGACGGAGAGGCGGCGTCGAGGGCGGAAGCGCCTTCCCACGTCATGGCCGGGCCGGTCCCGGCCGATCCGGTTGTCTGAAGCCTGCCGCTTCCCGGATCGGGATCACCGGCCCGAGGCCGGTGATGACGTGTGAGGCCGTTTCCGCCCCTGCGACCGGATCGGCCGGGTCAGCTCGCCTTGTCGCAAGCCTCGGTGCGCTTGGGCCAGCCGGCGTTCTTCTCGGCATAGTCCTTGGCGGCCGCGTCGAGCTGGCCCTTCACGCGATCCGTCATCGGCTCGATGGGGTTCGAGACCTTCACCCATTTCGTGCCGTCCCATTCCTGCATGAAGGCGGCGCGATGACCGTTGTGGTCGTTGCAGGACAGGACGAGCGGATCGGTGAAGCCCTCGAGGCCCAGTTCCTTCAGCCGGGCCGCATCGAGCTTGATGTTCTCCATGCCGCGGCGCACGTCCTCGCCGGTCACCACCTTCTTGCCGGTGAGCTTCTGGGCCTGAGCGATGCCCTCGGCGATCAGGAGCGAGTTGTAGATCCCGCGATTGTAGAGAACCTCGCCGACCTTGTCCTTGGCGGCCTTCGACAGACCCTTGTCGACCACGTGCTTCTGGATGTCCTGAATGGCAGGGAAGTTCGCTCCGACAGCGTGCCAGTTCAGTTCCTTGAAGCCCTTGGCGCCCGCGCCGCCGCTGCGCGCATCGTCCTCGCTCGGCCACCACACGGCGTAGAACTTGTCCATGGGATAGCCGGAGCGCACGGCCTCCTTCACGGCGGCCCCGTTCATGGAGCCCCAGCCCCACATGATCATATAGTCCGGCCGGTCCCGGCGGGCGCTGAGCCATTGCGAGGACTGGTTCTGCATGTCCTGGGCGGCTACCGGATAGAGCGCCACCTCGAACCCGATATCCTTCGCGAGCTCCTGCAGGAGCGGGATGGGCTCCTTGCCGAAGGCGGCATCGAGATGGATGAAGCCGATCTTCTTGCCCTTCAGCTTGTCGAGGCCGCCTTCCTTCTCGCCGATGAACTTGATGATCATCGACAGCCCGTCCCAGTAGGTGGCCGGAGGGTTGAACACCCAGGGGAAGATGTCGCCGCGGGCCGAGGCCGACAGCCCGTACGCCATGGACAGGATCGGAATCTTGTCCACCGAGGCGCGCGGGATCAGCGGCAGGGTGATGCCGGTCGACCACGGATTGACCACGACCGGGTTCTTGCCCTTCACCGCTTCATAGCATTCGACCCCCTTCTTGGTGTCGTAGCCGGTCTCGCATTCCTCCAGGACGAGCTTCACGCCGCCGATGCCGCCGTCGCGCTGGTTCAGCATCTCCAGGTAATCGTGCATGCCGTCGGCGATGAAGGTGCCGGAGCCCGCGAAGGGACCCGTGCGGTAGGTGAACAGGGGGACATAGATCGAATCCTGCGCGAAGGCAGGCAGGGCGGTGCCGGCGAGCATCGTCGCGGCGGCTAATCCTAGGCTCATTGCTCGAAACGACATGGTGGCGTTTCCTCCCGTTATATCGGCCGAAGAGCCGAATTCTTGGTTCGCGTCGTCGTCTCCCTTCGGGCCGTCCGTCAGTAGGGGAACGGCCAGACCAGGAGCTTCTGCTTGCCGATCTGCCAGAGCCGCGCGAGTCCGTGCGGTTCGACGATCAGGAAAAAGATGATGAGCGCGCCCACGATCATGAAGCGCAGATGCTCGATCACGTCGGCCCCCACCGAGAGGCCGAAGGGCGACAGGGCCGCCGGCAGCACGATGCCGAGCACGATCGGCAGGATGAAGATCAATGCCGCGCCGAAGAAGGACCCGATGAGGCTGCCCAATCCGCCGATGATCACCATGAACAGGATGAAGAACGACTGGTTGATGTTGAACACGTCGTATTCCGCGCCTCCATACCAGAGGAAGACGAGAAGCGCGCCCGCGACCCCGCAATAGTAGGAGGAGACCGCGAAGGCGAGGAGCTTGGTCTGGAGGGGCCTGATCCCCATGAGCTCGGCCGCCAGATCCATGTCGCGGATGGCGATCCACATGCGCCCGATCCGGCCGTGAACGAGGTTCGACGCGAGCCAGGTGAGCAGGATCACGATGGTGAGCACCAGAAGATAACGCGTCTGGGGCGTCGCGTTCGGCCCCATGATCGGAATGCCGAACAGGGTGCGCAGCGGCGCATCGAGCGCCCCGGACACGTTGTAGTTCACGAGCCACGGGATGCGGATGAAGCACCATTGCAGGAAGAACTGGGCGGCGAGCGTCGCGACCGCGAGATAGAAACCCTTGATGCGCAGGGAGGGCAGGCCGAACAATGCGCCGACCGCGGCCGAGAAAAAGCCCGAGACGAAGATCCAGACGATCACGTTCACGCCGGGAAAAGCCGTCATCAGCTTGTAGCAGGCATAGGCGCCGACGCCCATGAAGGCGCCGGTGCCGAGCGACAGGAGGCCCGTATAGCCCGTGAGGATGTTGAGCCCGATCGCCGCGAGGGAGAAGACCAGGAAGGGAATCATCACGGCCTGGAGCAGGAAGCTGTTCCCGAGGAACGCCAGGGCATAGGCGGCCAGGACGATGAGGCCAAGCCCGATGCGGTCTTCCCGCAGGGGGAAGACCGCGCTGTCCGCCACGTAGTTGGTCTTGAACTGGCCGGCCTCGCGGTAGAGCACGGAAGCGCCTCCCTAAATCCGTTCGATGATCTTTTCGCCGAACAGGCCCTGCGGCCTGTAGAGCAGGAAGAGCAGGGCGATGACATAGGCGAGCCAGGTCTCGACGCCGCCGCCGACGAGCGGCCCCCAGTAGAACTCGCCGAGCTTCTCGCCGACCCCGATGATGAGCCCGCCGATGATGGCCCCCGGGATCGACGTGAACCCGCCCAGGATGAGCACCGGAAGAGCCTTCAGGGCGATGATCTGGAGCGAGAACGACACGCCCGAGCGCGCCCCCCACATGATTCCCGCGACAAGAGCCACCAAGCCGGCCGCGAACCAGACGATCACCCAGATCTGGTTGAGCGAGATGCCCACGGAGAGCGCCGCCTTGTGGCTGTCGGCCACGGCCCGCAGGGCACGTCCGATGCGGGTCTTCGAGAAGAAAACGGCAAGCAGACCGATCATGATCGACGCGATGACGGCGGCCGCGATGTCGAGATGCTGGAGACGGATGGAGCCGCCGAGGGCATCGATCTCCGTCGTGCCCTGCGGCAGGAAGAGCTGCTCGGTGATCATCTCCCGCGGGTTGCCGCCGAAGATGAGTTCTCCGAACCCGATCAGGAAATAGGTGAGCCCGAAGGTCGCCATGAACAGGATGATGTCGGGCTGGTTGACGAGGGGGCGGAGCACGACGCGCTCCACCACCATGGCGAGCACCAGCATGGCGACCGCCGCGAGGATCAACGCCAGGAAGGCCGGCACCCCCTTCTCGTAGAGGCCGACCAGGATCAGCGCCGCGAACACGACCATGATCCCCTGAGCGAAGTTGAACACACCGGATGCCTTGAAGATGAGCACGAAGCCGAGCGCGATCAGTGCGTAGAGGACCCCCGACACCAGCCCTTCCCAGAGGGTCTGGATCAGGAGATCCGGAGCCTCGCCCATGAAGACGAAGGGTTCGATGAAGACCTTGTACAGCATGTCCATCGCCCGGGCCCTTCAGTGCGCCACGCCGAGATACGCGTCGATCACGCGCCGGTCGCTCTTGACCTCGGCCGGCGTGCCGTCGGCGATCTTGCGCCCGTATTCCAGCACCACGACCCGGTCGGAGAGATCCATCACCACGCCCATGTCGTGCTCGATCAACGCGATCGTGGTGCCGTATTGCTGGTTCACCTCCAGGATGAAGCGGGACATGTCCTCCTTCTCCTCGAGGTTCATGCCCGCCATGGGCTCGTCGAGCAGCAGCAGCTCCGGCTCCATGGCGAGGGCCCGCCCGAGCTCGACCCGCTTCTGGAGACCATAGGGCAGCCGTCCCACCGGAACCTTCCGGATGTGCTGGATCTCGAGGAAGTCGATGATCTCCTCGACGAAGCGGCGATGCTCGACCTCCTCCTTCATGGCCGGGCCATGGCGCAAGAGCTGCCAGAAGAAGCTCGCATGCATCTTGATGGAGCGGCCCGCCATGATGTTGTCCAGGGTCGACATGCTCTTGAAGAGAGCGACGTTCTGGAACGTGCGCGCGATGCCGCCGCGCGCCGCCACGTAGGGGCGCATCTTCGGGCGCTTCACGCCCTTGAAGGTGATGCGGCCCTCGGTGGGGTAATAGAAGCCGTTGATGCAGTTGAGCATCGAGGTCTTGCCCGCGCCGTTCGGCCCGATGATGGCGCGGATCTCGCTCTTGCGGATGTCGAAGGACACGTCCGTGAGGGCCTTGACGCCGCCGAACCCCAGGGACACGTTCTCGACCGAAAGCAGCACGTCGCCCTTCGCCTGCACGGGATGGTCCGGCGCTCTCATTCTGCGGCCTCCAGCACGGATCCCGGTTCCGCCGACGGATAGACGGGCATGTCCCTGATCCTGACCCGTGCGGAGATCACGCCCTTGCGGCCGTCTTCGAACGTGACCTCGGTCGAGATGTCGGCCTCCGGGGAGCCGTCGTAGAGCGCGTCGATCAGCGGAGCGTAACGCTCGGCGATGAACCCGCGACGCACCTTCTGGGTCCGGGTCAGCTCGCCGTCATCCGCGTCGAGCTCCTTGTGGAGGATGAGGAAGCGCTTGATCTGCGCGCCTCCCATGCGCGGTTCCGCAGCCAGCGAGCGATTGACCTCGTCCACGTGCTTCTCGATCATGTCGTAGACGAGCGGATGCCCGGCGAGCTCCTGATAGGAGGCATAGGTCACGCCGTTCCGCTCGGCCCAGTTGCTCACGGCCACGAGGTCGATGTTGATGAAGGCCGCCACATGGTCGCGCCCGTCGCCGAAGCAGACCGCCTCCTTGATGTTGGGATAGAACTTGAGCTTGTTCTCGACGTATTTCGGCGGGAAGAGCGCCCCGTCGCGCATCCGGCCCACATCCTTCGCCCGGTCGATGATCTTGAGGTGGCCGTTCGGGTCGAAGAAGCCGGCATCGCCGGAATGAACGAAGCCGTCCGGGGTCTTGGTCTCGGCGGTCTTCTGGTCGTCCTTGTAATAGCCCACGAACACGCCGGGCGAGCGGTAGAGGACCTCCCCGTTGTCGGCAATCCGGATCTCGACCTGCGGGGCGGGGCGCCCGACCGTGTCGGCGCGGATCTCGCCGTTCGGCTGCATGGTGATGTAGACGGATGCCTCGGTCTGTCCGTAGAGCTGCTTCAGGTTCACCCCGATGGAGCGGTAGAAGCGGAAGATCTCGGGCCCGATGGCCTCGCCGGCCGTATAGCCGACCTTGACCCGCGTCATGCCGAAGCGGTTGCGGAGGGGCGCGTAGACGAGCACGTTGCCGATGCCCCAGAGCAGGCGGTCCCAGGCGCCGACGCCGGGCTCCCGGTTCAGGATCTTCTCGCCGACCTTGTTGGCGTGGCTGATGAAGAAGTGGAACATGCGCCGCTTGAGGGCGCCGGCATCCTCGATGCGCACCATGGTGAGCGTCAGCATGCTCTCGAAGACGCGCGGCGGCGCGAACACGTAGGTGGCGCCGATTTCCCGCCTGTCCTCGGCGACGGTCTCGGGGCTTTCCGGGCAGTTGACGCAGAGCCCGGACAGGATCGCCTGCGCGTAGGAGAAGATGTGGTCGCCCACCCAGGCGATCGGCAGATAGGCGATGATCTCGTCGGTCTCGTCGAGCTTGTCGAAATCGCAGCCGATCTCGGCGGCGGCGATCACCGCGTCCGATGTGAGCATCACCCCCTTGGGCCGCCCGGTGGTCCCGGAGGTATAGAGAATGATGGCGAGGTCGGACCCGCGTCCTTCCTGAAGGGCGCGGTCGATCGCGGCGGCCTCCTGGTCGTCCGCGAGCCGCGCGCGACCTTCCTCCACCACGGACAGGATGGAGTGGAGGCGGCCGTGGTCGTAATCCCGCAGGCCCTTCTGCTCGTCGTAGAGGACATGCTGGAGCTGCGGGATCTGGTCGGACACAGAGAGGATCTTGTCGACCTGCTCCTGGTCCTGCACGGCCGCATGGGTCACTTCCGCATGGCTGAGCACGTAAGCCATCTCGTCGGCCACGGAATCCGCATAGACCGGGATCGGGATCGCACCGAGCCATTGAGCGGCACAGATGCTCCAATAGAGATAGGGGCGGTTATACCCGATGATCGCGATCTTGCCGCCGCGCTTCAGGCCGAGGGATTGCAGGCCGCAGGCATAGGCCCGGACGATCTCGTGGACCTCACCCCAGGTCCAGGATTGCCAGATCCCGAGATCCTTGTGCCGAAACGCCGTGCGTGTCGGGCGCAGGCGGGCGTTGCGCGCCAGCAGTTTCGGGAATGTGTCCGCGCGCGCATCCGCAGCCGTCGTCAACGACGTCAACCTCCCTGGCAGCCGCGCGCTCTGACAACGCGTGGTATGGCTTCGCTTCCTCTGGCGCATGAGGACAGGCCTCGATGCGTCCGCCGATCTGTGCCGGCTTGCCCGTTCGGGCTTGGTTGGAGGGTATTCTGTCGTGCCGGTCAGGGGACGGCAAGGTGCCTGCCACCGCTACCATGGGCTAATACACCCTGAACGCCTCGGCGGCGTCAGGGCCGGTTCGGCAACGGCCCGGCCGCTACGGCACGGCCGTGAGAGCGGCGGGCTCGATGTCTTCGGCCTTCACGACGTGCTCGATGCCGACCGTATTCTTGACGCGGTAGAGAGGGGCATCGTCGTCCGGCACAAGGCAGACGATGCAGTAGATGCGGCGATCCGCATAGCCGGAGGACGGGCTCGTGATCCGGACGAGCTGCCCGATATGGAATGCCTCTTTCATCAGCGCCTCCACCACCCTGGGATGCGATGAACCAGCTTGCCGGAAGGCCGCGCCGCGCGGGACGATTCTTGTCCGACCGTCAAGCTCAGGTGTTCTCCCCGACCCCTTGCAGGTTGACCGGGATCAATACTTATGCCTGAGGCGAAACGATGGCGTTCCCGGATTTTCGGTCCGGTTCTGCCGCGTCGTCCCGTCTCGAGCCTCCTGTTCGGAGGAGGAGAGCCCGAACCGGGATCGGGCGCATTAACATGGGATAAGAAGGACCGTGGCCGGAACCCCGCGTCCGCGGACCTTTGTGTGCCGCTCGCGCATCGGACGCGGCCCTCCGGGTCACGTCCGAGGCTCTCGCGGTCGACGGTCACTGCGCCGGAGGCGCCGGGTTGGCGCGCGGATTGGCGGGAGCGGAATTGTTGCCGGGCTGGTTGGCGTTGTCCGTGCTCCCGGTCTGGTCCGGTCCGTCTTCGCCGCAGGCGGCCAGGGTGAGCAGGACGGCCAGGGGCAGGATCATTCGAAGGCGCATCGGGATCTCCTCGACAGGGTGCTCTTCAACGCCCCGACCGGCGGGAGGTTCACGGCCCAGCCGGCCGGCAACCGCACCGGGACGGCGTCATGCCGGCGCAATGGCGTGAAAGAAGCTTCCCGTGACCAGCCCCCGGCGATGCCCGGCGGTCCCGAGATCATGGCCTTCCGCGTCCGTGATCGTCGCGAAAGCCGTGTCTCGTGACGCGTCGCTCCTGACGACCGAGGCATAGTGGAACTCATGGCCGACGAGACGCCGGCCGGCCGCGCCCATCGCCCCGTCCTCGACGAGGCAGGCCACCCGATAGCCGAGATGCATCCGGCGTTTGGCGTAGCTCGTCTCCACCGGCAGGAGATCCGCCATGGGATGCGTGCCGCCGTCGCCGTCTTCGAGGGATCGGCCCAGCACCATATAGCCGCCGCACTCGCCGTGGACGGGCCTCGTCTGCGAGAAGCGGCGCAACCCGTCGAGGAAGCGCCCGGCTTGCGCGATGCGGCCTGCGTGAAGCTCGGGATAGCCGCCCGGCAGCCAGCAGACGTCGCACCCGTCCGGCGGGGGCTCGTCGGCCAGGGGAGAGAAGGGGACGATTTCCGCTCCCGCCCGGCGCCAGCCCGAGAGCACATGCGGGTAGACGAAGGAGAAGGCCCGGTCCGAGGCCAGGGCGATGCGCTGGCCCGGCGGCGGCAGGCTCCTCCCAGGGTTCAGGGACCGAAGGCGGGTCGGGCGGGCCAGGGCCACGAGCCGGTCCAGGTCGAGCCCGCCCTCCACCGCATCGGCGAGACGTTCGAGGCGCTGGTCGAGCTCGTCCGTCTCTCCGGCCTGCACAAGCCCGAGGTGACGCTCCGGAAGGGCCAGGTCGCCGTTGCGCATGAGAGCGCCGAGAACCGGAACACCGATGCGCGCCATGCCGTCCTCGACGAGCCGCCGGTGGCGGTCGCTCGCGACCTTGTTCAGCACCACGCCGGCCACCTCGATCCTCGGGTCGAACCGGGCGCAGCCGAGCGCGACGGCGGCTGCCGATTGCGCGTGGCCCGACACGTCGAGGACGAGAACGACCGGCCAGCCGAACAGGGCCGCGATGTCGGCGCTGGCGCCGGTGCGGCCGGTCTCCCGGCGGATGCCGTCGAAGAGGCCCATGGAGCCTTCCGCGACGATGAGGTCGGCCCCCTGGCCGGCCTCGGATGCGAGGCTTTCCAGCAAAGGGGTGCCCATGGCGAAGCTGTCGAGGTTGAAGCTCGGCGCCCCGGTGGCGGCGGCGTGGAACGCGGGATCGATGTAATCCGGCCCGCATTTCATGCCGCGCACCCTCGCGCCCCGGCGGGCCAGGGCGCGCTGGAGCCCGAGCACGACGGTCGTCTTGCCCGACCCGGAGCGTGGCGCGGCGATCAGAAGCCCTGGGGCGATGGGAAGTCCTGGGGCGATGGGAAGTCCTGGGGCGATGGGAAGTCCTGGGCCGACGCTCACTGGGCCGCCTCGCTGGCGAATTCGAGCAGGTGGTTGGCGATGGCCGAGCGGAAAGCCGCGATCGCCCCGATCGCCACGATGGCCGGCGAGCGGATGAGGCCGTTCTCCGCCAGTCGCGGCAGGCTTTCGAGGGTTCCTTCCACCAGGCTCTCTTTCGCGGTCGTCGCGCCGTGCACGGCGAGCGCGGGCGTGTCGCCGGGAAGCCCGCCCTCCAGAAGCCCCTCTACGATCGACGGGAGGTTCGAGACGGCCATGTAGAGAACGATGGGCGCGCCGGTGCGGGCGAGCGCCGTCCACTCGATGCGGGCGTCGGGCGCGGCATGGCCGGTGGCGAGGATCACCGCATGGTTCGTCTTGCGCATGGTGGCCGGGACACCATGGATCGCCAGGGCCGCGAGGCCGCTGGACAGGCCCGGGATGATGCGGAAGGAGATGCCGGCCTCCGAGAGGGCCAGCGCTTCCTCGCCGCCGCGGCCGAAGATGAAGGGATCGCCGCCCTTGAGCCTCAGGACCCGCTTGCCCTCGCGGGCGAGCGTGACGAGCCGCTCGCAGATGTCCCGCTGAACGGCCGAGGGTTTGCCCCCGCGCTTGCCGGCGAACTCGAGCTCCGCTCCCTCCCGGGCAAAGGACAGCACCGCCGGATCGACGAGCGCGTCGTACACGATGACGTCCGCGGCCCCGAGCGCGTTCATGGCATGGATCGTGAGCAGGCCGGGATCGCCCGGGCCGGCCCCGACCAGCCAGACCGTGCCGGGAGCGAAGGGGGGCGAGAGACGGGACAGGGAGGTCATGCGAGCCTCCGGGTCCGGACGGCGTTCACGGGGTGGCTGTTGGAATTCATGGGGACGATGTAAGAGGGCGTATGGACGAGAGTAAACCCGCCGGATCGCTGCGCCGTGGCTGGACCACGGGCGCCTGCGCGACGGCGGCCGCCAAGGCGGCCTATCTGGGCTGGCGGACGGGCGATTGCCCCGATCCGGTCGAGATCGTGCTCCCGGGCGGGGCGCGGCCGGCCTTCTCCCTCGCGACGAGCGAGGTCCGGGAGGACGGCGCGCGGGCCGGCGTCGTGAAGGACGCGGGCGATGATCCGGATGTGACGCACGGGGCCCTGGTGATCGCAACCATCCGTCCCGGCGCGCCGGGCTCGGGCGTCACGTTCCGGGCCGGCGAGGGCGTCGGCACGGTGACCCGGGCCGGCCTGCCCCTGCCGCCGGGCGAGCCCGCCATCAATCCGGTTCCGCGCCAGATGATCCGCGACAACCTGGAGGAAGCCGCGCGCGCTGTCGGCGGGCCGCTGGACGTCGAGGTCGAGATCGCGGTTCCGGGCGGCGAGGAGCTTGCGCAAAAGACCCTCAACCCGCGCCTCGGCATCCTGGGCGGGCTCTCGATTCTCGGGACCACGGGCGTGGTGGTTCCCTATTCCTGCTCGGCCTGGATCCACAGCATCTACCGGGGCATCGACGTCGCCCGCGCCGATGGCCTCGATCATGTGGCGGGCGCGACCGGCTCCACGTCCGAGAAGGCCGTGCAGGTCCTGCACGACCTGCCGGACCATGCCCTGATCGACATGGGCGATTTCGCCGGCGGCATGCTGAAATACCTGCGCCGCAACCCGGTCCCGCGGGTCACGGTCGCGGGCGGCTTCGCCAAGATGACGAAGCTCGGCCAGGGCCTGCTCGACCTCCATTCCCGCTCCGGGGCGGTCGATCTCGCCTGGCTGGCCGAGCGCCTCGCCGAGGCGGGCGCGGAGCCCGACGCCGTCGCGGCCGCGAGAGGAGCCAACACGGCCCTCGAAGTGCTGGAAACCGGGAAGCGCCTCGGCGTCCCGCTCGGCGACGTGGTGGCGCAGCATGCCTGGCGAACGGCCGCCGGGGCTCTGCGCGGGGCCGCCATCGCCCTCGAGGTCGTGGTGTTCGACCGCGACGGACGGCTCGTCGGCCGCATGCCGTTCCATCCGGTCGCCTGACGCCGCATGCCTCATCGGCCGTCCTCGCGGCCGCCGGGACGGAAGTGGCGGTCGTAACCGGTCGAATAGAGCGCGCTGTCCCGGAAATCCCTCGCGTCCAAGGTCCGGCCGACCAGGATCAGCGCCGTGCGTTCGAGCTTCTCGGCGCGGACCAGGGCGGCGATCGTCTCCAGCGTTCCCTTGATCACCCTCTCGTCGGGCCAGGAGGCGCGCCAGACCACGGCCGCCGGACAATCCGCGCCGTAGGATGGCAGCAGGTCCTCGACCACCTGCTCGATGACGTGGATGGACAGATGAATGGCGAGCGTCGCCTTCGTCTGCGCGAAGGTGGCGAGCCGCTCCGTGTCCGGCATGGCCGAGGCGCGGCCCGAGGTCCGCGTGAGCACCACCGATTGGCCCAGTTCCGGCACGGTCAGCTCGCGCCCCAGCGCGGCCGCCGCGGCCGCGAAGGACGGGACGCCCGGAGTGATCGTGTAGGGAATGCCGAGGGCATCGAGGCGCCGCAGCTGCTCGCCCATGGCGCTCCAGATCGACAGATCGCCGGAATGGAGCCGCGCCACATCCTGCCCGCCCTCATGCGCCCGCACGTATTCGGCCGTGATCGCGTCGAGATCGAGGGGAGCCGTGTCGACGAGCCTGGCGCCGGGCGGGCACCAGGACAGGATCTCGGGCGGAACGATGGACCCCGCATAGAGGCAGACGGGGCAGCGCTCGACGAGCGAGCGCCCGCGCACCGTCATGAGATCGGCGGCGCCGGGGCCCGCTCCGATGAAGTGAACGGTCATGAGCCGGTCTCCAGGCGCGCCAGGGCACAGGTGGCGGAGGGCGACGCGATACGGTCGAGAATGAGCGCGGCGCCGGGCCCAGCCGCCGCGAGAGCCGCTGCTTCCGCGACAGAGCCGACGCCATGGGCGGCGATCGAACGGGCCGAGCGGGTGCGGATGCGCGGCGCCGCGGCGGACAGCCGGCTCTTCTCGACCGGGATCGCCGTCACGGCAAGCGTCCGGGCCGCCGCCGCGAAGGCAGGCAGGTCGGCAAGGACATCGAGGGTCGCGAGCGTGGTCAGGGCCTCGCGGGCGAGCGCGGCCCGTTCCAGCGCCTCCTCGACGAGAGCGACGATTTCCCCGGCTGCGACGCCGCGCCTGAACCCGAGCCCGGCCACGATCATGGCTTCGTCACCACCCATTGCGTGACGGGCATCGCGGCCCGCCAGCCGTGCATGCCGCCGACCGGTTCGAGCCGCGAGACGGCCAGGCGCCGCATCGCGCCGCCGTGCCGGGCATGAAGCGTGCCGAGAAGCGTCTCGGTTTCCAGCGTCACGGCGTTGACGACGAGCCGTCCGCCAGGCTTCAGGGCCGCCCATGCGGCATCGAAGACGCCCGGCTCCGAGGCGCCGCCGCCAATGAAAACGGCATCCGGCGCGGGCAGGTCGTCGAGGGCCGCCGGCGCGCGCCCGAGGCGGATGTCGAGCGCCGTCGCGCCGAGCGCGAGGGCGTTGCGGCGGGCACGCTCGGCGCGCTCGGGGCGTTCCTCCACGCCGATGCAGCGGTTGCGCGGATGGCGCAGGCACCATTCGATTCCGACGGAGCCTGCGCCCAGCCCGATGTCCCAGAGCAGCTCGCCGGCCCGAGGGGCGAGCGCCGCGAGGGTCAGGGCACGGATGTCCGCCTTCGTCAGCTGGCCGTCGCTGTCGAAGAACGCATCGGGAAGGCCCGGCGCGAGCGTCACGATGCGGGCATCCGCTGCCGCCACGACGTCGATCGCAACGGTGTTGAGCGGGTCGACGTCCGGGATGGAGAAATCGGCCGCCACGGAGCGCCGGACGCGCTCGCGCGGGCCATTCAGGGCTTCGCACACGGTCACGGTCGAGGCTCCGAAGCCGCGCGCCTTCAGGAGCGCGGCGACCTGGCCCGGCGTCGAGCCGTCCCATGACAGGGCCAGGATGCGGGCGCCCGGCTGCAGACGGGGAATGATCCGCTCGAGCGCCCGTCCGTGCAGGCTCACGCAGTCGCAGTCCGGCAGGGACCAGCCCAGGCGTGCGGCCGCCAGGCTGAAGGCGGAGGGATGCGGCAGGCACAGGATGTCCTCGGCCGGGACGAGGCGCGCGAGTTCGGCGCCGACGCCGTAATGGAACGGGTCTCCCGTCGCGAGAACGCAGGTGGGCCGGCCGCGCCGGGCGAGGACCATGGCATAGCCGTCCGCGAAGGGGCTCGGCCAGGGGATCGTCTGCGCGGCCACCGGGGCCGCGAGAGCGAGATGGCGCGCGCCCCCGATGACGACCTCCGCGCGATCGAGTTCCGCCAGCGCCTTGGGCGAGAGCCCCGCACGCCCGTCCTCGCCGATCCCGAGGATCGTGAGCCAGGGGCGGCGCGGCGCCATGCTCGACTCCGGCTCAGAATTCAGGGACAAGGAGTTCATGCGCATCCTCATTCTGGGCGGCACCACGGAGGCCTCCGCGCTCGCGGCGCGGCTGTCGGGCCGATCCGAGTTCAGTCCGCTCCTGTCCATGGCCGGCCGCACCAGCGATCCCCGTCCCATGCCGGTCCCCACCCGCATCGGCGGCTTCGGAGGATCGACGGGTCTCGGGGCCTTTCTGCGCGACGAGCGGATCGAGGCCGTCGTCGATGCGACCCATCCCTTCGCGGCCGTGATCTCCCGCAACGCGGCCGAGGCCTGCGGGCGGTCTCGCGTGCCGCTGGTGGCCCTGCGCCGCCCGGCCTGGACTCCGCAGGAGGGCGACCGCTGGACCGAGGTTCCGTCCATGGAGGCCGCCGTCGATGCGCTGGGTCGGGCCCCTCGTCGTGTCTTCCTGACGGTTGGCCGTCTCGAGCTCGCGCCCTTCGCGGCTGCGCCCCAGCACACCTACGTGGTGCGCACCATCGAGCCCATCGGCGATGCCCTGACGGCACCGGATGTCATCGCGATTCAGGATCGCGCACCCTTCGACGAAGCGGGCGAGCGCCGTCTCATGGAGCGCGAGCGCATCGACGTGGTGGTGACGAAGAATTCCGGCGGCGCCGCCACCTATCCGAAGATCCTCGCGGCGCGGTCGCTCCGCCTGCCGGTCATCGTGGTGAAGCGTCCGGGGAAGCCGCCCGGGATCGAGGAAGTCGCGACCGCCGACGCGGCGCTCGACTGGCTGGCGCGGCTTCATGGCCGAACCCCATAGAAGCGCGGCGTATAGACCCACGGTTCCCCGGCGGCGGTCCGTTCGATCAGGCGCGTGGTGGACGCGCCGATGACCACGATGGTCGACATGTCGGCCATGGACGAGTCCACCTCCGCCAGCGGGAGGATCCTGATCCGCTCGTCGGGCCGGCCCACGGCCCGCGCCAGAATGATCGGCGTGTCGGGGCGGCGGATCTCCGACACGATCCCGAACGCCGCCCCGAGCTGCCAGGGGCGCGCGGAGGAGATCGGGTTGTAGAGCGCCACGACGAAATCGGCCGCGAGGGCGGCCCTCAGGCGTGCCTCGACGACCTCCCAGGGCTTGAGGTTGTCCGACAGGGACATGGCGCAGAAATCGCCGCCCAGAGGCGCGCCGACCCGGGCCGCCGCCGCGAGCATCGCCGTGATGCCGGGCTCCACGCGGATGTCGAGGCCGCGCCAGGCCGGTTCGCCGCTCTCCACCGCCTCGAACACGGCTGCCGCCATGGCGAACACGCCGGGATCGCCCCCGGACACCACGGCCACGCGGGCGCCGTCTGCCGCGAGGCCGAGGGCGAAGCGCGCCCGGTCGAGCTCGACCCGGTTGTCGGAGGCGTGCCGGCGCAGTCCGGGCCGATCCCGCACGCGGTCCACATAGGGGCCGTAGCCGACGATGTCGGTCGCGGACGCGAGGGCTTCGGAGGCGGCGGGCGTCAGGTAGCGCGGATCGCCCGGGCCGAGGCCCACGATGGTGAGAAGACCCGTCACACGCGCCTCCCTCGGCCCGGCACGATGATCAGAGAGAAGTACGGCGCCTCGACATCCTCGGGCAGGTCGGGCAGGGGAACGATCCTCTCCTGGGCCATGGTGGCGCGCTCCACGTAGATGGCCCGGTCGAACAGGCCGGTGGATCTGAGGACCTCCCGGACCTTCGGCAGATGGCTTCCGAGCTTCATCACCACGGCGGCATCCGTGCCGGAGAGGCGGCGTGCCAGCTCGGGCCCGGGCAGGGTGCCGGGCACGACGGTGAGCACGTCGTCGCCCCAGGTGATCGGCGCGCCCGCGTGGGTCCAGGCGCCCGACATGGCCGTGACGGCCGGGACGACTTCGATGGGCAGGCGGTCCTTCAGGCGCCACCAGAGATGCATGAAGGAGCCGTAGAAGAAGGGATCGCCCTCGCAGAGGACCGCCACCGTGCGGCCCGCCTCGACCTCGGCGAGCAGGGTCGCGGCCGCTTCCTCGTAGAACGGGTTCAGGGCCGCCGCGTAGTCCGGATGGTCGGCCGGGATCTCGGTCGTGACCGGGTAGGCGAGGGCGATCTCGCGTGCCGGGTTCGGGCCCACGACGGCATCCGCGATGGTGCGCGCGTTGCCGCGCCGCCCACGCTTGCAGAAATGGACCAGCCGGTCGGCGCTCTCCAGCACCCGGCGGGCGCGCACGGTCATGTAGTCGGGGTCGCCGGGGCCGAGGCCGAGGCCGAAGAGGCGGACGGGATCCTGCATGGTCATCGGCTCACTCGACCGGGTTCGCCAGGGCGTTGACCGCCGCCGCCGCCATGGCGCTGCCGCCGCGCCGTCCGTGAACGACGAGATAGGGGACGCGGCGATCCCGGGCCAGCGCCTCCTTGGATTCCGCCGCCCCGATGAAGCCGACCGGGATGCCGATCACGGCGGCAGGCCTGGGCGCGCCGGCGTCGAGCATGTCGAGCAGATGGAAGAGCGCGGTCGGCGCGTTGCCGACCACCACGAGGGCGCCGTCGAGCCGCTCGCGCCACAGCTCCAGGGCGGCGGCCGAGCGCGTGTTGCCGTTCCGGCGGGCGAGGTCGGGGACGCGCGGGTCGTCGAGGGTGCAGATCACGTCGTTGCCCGCCGGAAGCCGGGCGCGGGTGATGCCGTTCGCCACCATCTTGGCGTCGCACAGGATCGGCGCGCCCCGCGCGAGGGCTGTTTCGGCCACGTCGGCGAAATCCGGCGAGAGCTCCACGTCCCTGGGCAGGTCGGTCATGCCGCAGGCATGGATCATGCGCACGACCACGCGCTCCGCCGTGCCGGAAAAGCCGGACAGGTCCGCCTCGGCCCGGATGATCGCGAAGGAGCGGCGATAGATCTCGGCCCCGTCCCGGATATAGGCGCGGCTCGTCATCGGGAGCGCTCCGGAAAGGCGGCGCCGAGGTCGTGGGAGGTCTTCGCAGGCATCAGGCGGATCATGAGCTCGTCGAGGGAGAGGTGAAGAAGGGGGGCGTCGCGGGTCGCGCCCTGGAGCACGACGTCATAGCGGCCATCGGGGCGCCCGGCCAGCGTCAGATCGGCGCTGCCCGGATGGGCGCAGCCTTTCGGGCAGCCCGAGACGTGAACGGTGACGCCCCTGGCCAGCAGGTCGGGGCAGGCCGCGGCGAGCCGGAGGGCGTCCGCCGGGGCGGGCGTCGCGGCGCCGGCGCAGTCCGGCCGTCCCGGGCAGGCGATCAGCGACAGGCGGGGATCGCCGGGATCGGTGACGAAGCCCGCCTGCCGGGCCTCGTCGAGAAGCGCCGGGACGTCCCGGTCCGACAATCCGGGCAGGAGGATGCCCCGGGTGAAGGACAGGCGGATCTCCCCCGTCCCGAAGCGCTCGCTCCACCCGGCCGCCTGGATCAGCTGCCCGGTGCGACAGCGGCCGAACGGCAGCGCGAGAAGCACGGCCCTGCCGTCGGCCGCGGAGAGGATCCCCGCGCGGGGGGGCGCCCCGCGCCGGAGCGTCGCGGGTCCCGGAGCCAGACCCGCGGATGCCGCCAGACCGTCCAGGAGGTCCGGGCCGAGGTCCCGCAGGCGGCGCGCCTCGGTCCCGCCCGTGCGCCGCAGGGCGGCAAAGCCTGCGAGGATCGCCCGGACGGCGTCCGGAGCGTCGGCCGGTGATGCCGTGCCGATGCCGCGCAGGTCCCCGGCCGAGGGCACGCCGAACGCGACGCCGCCGGTCCCGGCCGCCGTCAGGTGAAGATCCGCCCCGAGGCCGTCGAGGGGCATGGCGCCGCCGCCGTCGACGGCGACGAAGACCTTGGCCGGCAACCCGTCCCCGACCGCGCCCAGGCTCTCGACCGCCCGGGCCAGGGCCATGGGGTCGAAGCGGTCGAGCGGGTCGAGGCCGGCGAGCGGCGAGAGGACGGTCAGACGGTGCGGGCCGTCGCCCTCGGGCTCGGCCAGGCCCAGCCGGTCGAGGAGCGCGAGCAGGCCGGGATAGGTCTCGTCGCTCACGCCGCGGATCTGCAGGTTGCCGCGGGCCGTGATGTCGAGATGGCCGTTGCCATGGGCCCGGGCCGCCTCGGCGACGAGGCGCGCCCCTGCAGCCGTGAGGCCGCCGGCGAAGGGATGCAGGCGCACGAGCAGGCCGTCGCCGGTCGCCATGGGGCGGCGCACGCCCGGGCACCAGCCGCGGCGCCTCGTGTCGACGGGCAGGGCGTTCATTCGGCCGCCTCCTTGCGCTCATCGTCGAAGAAGGCTGCCACCGAATTGAGGCGGCTCTGCCACAGGCCGCGGCGGCGGGCCTCGGCGAGACGCGCCCGGATGGCCCGGGCGGCATCGGGATTGGAGGCTTCGATCCGCTCCCAGACGGTCCCGTCCGCCGTCACGGCCGTGAAGACGCAATCGAAGGCGGACGGCGCAACCGCGTCCGTCGTCGCCGCAAAGGCGAAGAGCGCGTCGACCGCCTGGGCGATCTCGGCCCCGCCGCGCCAGCCGTGCCGGAGCTGGCCTTCGATCCACCGCGGATTCGCGAGGCGGCCGCGCACGAGGCGGTCGATGTCCTCCGCCAGGGTGCGGGCCTTCGGCGCCTGCGGGCGGCTCGTGTCGAGGCTGTAGACGGCCGGGGCGGCGCCGAGCGACCGGGCGGCCGCCGCGAAGCCCCCGACGGCATCGGCGGCGGAATCCCCGTCCAGGATGTCGCGCTCGGCCACGTCGCTCACATGGACGAAGGCCTCCGCCTGCCCGACCCGCCGGGGAAAGCTGCCATCCTCCCGCGCCCCGCCGTCGGCCGTGAGCGCATGGGAGGTGCCGTCGAGATAGGTGCGGCCGAGATCGTCCCTCGCGTCCCAGTCCCCGTCGAGGGCCCGGGCCGACACGCCCGCCCCGTAGGTGCCGGGGGCGGAGCCGAAGACGCGGGACAAGGCCTCACCGCGCCGGCGCGCGGCCGCGAGCGCATTCCACTCGTCGTCCTCGTCGAGGGCCGCCACCGCGCGGGCGGCGGCGTCCAGCAGGGCGATCTGGTCCGGGAAGGTGTCGCGGAAGGCGCCGGAGACCCGCAGGGTCACGTCGGCGCGCGGCCGGTCGAGGAGCGGCTGCGGGACGATCTCGAACCCGGTCACCCGCGTCGAGGCATGGTCCCAGGTCGGGCGCACGCCCATCAGCGCCAGCGCATGGGCGATGTCCTCGCCGCCCGAGCGCAAGGTGGGGGATGCCCACAGATCCATGACGATCCGGCGCGGCCAGTCGCCTTCCTCCTGCAGGTGGCGGCGCACCACTTCCGCCGCCGCCCGCTGCCCAAGCTCGGTAGCGGCCCGGGTGGGGATGGCCCGCGGGTCGAGCGTCGCGAGGTTGCGCCCGGTGGGCAGCACGTCGGTCTGGCCCCGCGAGGGCGAACCGGACGGGCCCGGCGCGACGAAGCGGCCGTCGAGGGCCTTCAGCAGGCCCTCGCGCTCGCCGGCCGCGCAGGCCTCGAAACCGGCGGGAGCGTGGCCGAACACGTGCAGCCCGTCGCGGATCGTCACCTCGCCCAGGTCGCAGAGATGGGCGTCGAGCCGCGTCAGGGCCTCGTCCATCGGCATGCCGTCCCGGACCCCGCAGGCATCGGCAAGCCCGCTCGTCCTGGCGCGCTCCAGGATCTCGCCCGCCACGAGGGCGGCCCGGCCCGGATGGAGCACCTGGGCGGAGGAGAACTCCTCGACCAGCTCGCGCAGGGCCGCCGCCTCGCCGTGCAGGCCCGATTCCGCGACCTGCGGCGTGAGATGGCCCACCGTGACCGCCCCGATCCGGCGCTTGGCCGGCGCGGCCTCGCCCGGATCGTCGACGATGAACGGGTAGATCACCGGCACGGCCCCGACGGCGCGTCGCGGCCAGCAGGCGCAGGACAGCGCCACCGCCTTGCCGGGCAGCCACTCGGTGGTGCCGTGGGTGCCGAGATGGACGAGGGCATGGATGCGCTCCATCGTCCGCAACCCGAGATAGAACGCGAGATAGCCGTGGCCCGGCGGGCATTCGGGATCGTGATAGGCGCCCTTGCGGTCGCGGCCGTGGCCCCGGTCCGGCTGTAGGGCCACGAGGACGTTCCCGGCGCGGATCGCGCGGAACCGGAAGGCGCCGTCCGCAAAGGCGGGATCGCGCTCGGGGCCGCCCCAGCGGCCGTCGATGGCGGCGCGCTCGTCCGGCGCAAGCGTGTCGAGCCACGCCCGATAGGCGGCGAGCGGAACCGCGAAGGACGGCTCGCCTTCGGTCAGACGCGGCATCAGGCCGTCGGCCGTGACATCCCGCCCGGCCGCGTAGCGGGCTCCCTCGAGAAGGTCGAGGATCGCGCAGGCGCTCGCCGGGGTGTCGAGCCCGACCGCGAATCCGGCGCGGCCGCCGCGCGCCGGGTAATCGGACAGGACCAGGGCGAGACGGCGCTCGCGGCGCGGCGTGCGGGCAAGGCGCGCCCAGGCGGCCGCCAGGTCGGCCACGGCGTCGATGCCGGCCGGATCGGGGGCCTGCGCGCGGCGCGAGAAGGCGAGCGCCGGATCGGCGGGCTCCTCGGTCTTGAACGAGATGGGCGCCGCCGCGATGCGCCCGTCGAATTCGGGCAGGGCGATCTGCATGGCGAGGTCGGCCGCCGAGAGGCCGCGGGGCGACGCCTCCCAGGCGTCCCTGGCGCTGCCGACCGGGATCGCCTGCAGGATCGGGCAATCGGCCTCGTCGAGGACGAAGTCCTGCCCGTCGCGGGAGGAGAAGGCCGTGGTCGTCACGATCACGTCGGGGCGGCGCGCCCGGATCGCCCGGCGCACCACCGCGACGGCGTCCGGGTCCTTCAGGCTCGACACGGCCAGCACGAGCGGGTCGATGCCCCGCCCGGCGAGCGCGTCCGACAGGGCCTCGACGGCCCGCGTGTCGCCGGAGAGAACGGAGGAGCGGTAGACCACGAGATAGGCCAGCGGGCGCCCGGCCTCGATGCGGGCGAGGACGGCTTCGGGGGATGCGACGGTGTAGGCTTCGACGCCGGAGCCCGCCTTCCCGGTGGCCGCCGCATCGTAGGCTTCCCCCGCTGTCATGGCCGGGCTTGTCCCGGCCATCCCGATCGGAGGAACGCCGAGGTTCACAGGATCGGGATCACCGGGATAGGCCTGGAGATGACGTGAGGAGGGTGTCGGCTCCGGATGAGCCTGTCTCCCGAGATCGGATTCGGAGCCGGGCTCCCTGCCACCAGACGGACCCGCCGGCGCCCAGGCGAAAGCGCGCGGGGCCGCGCGGGGCGGCTCCGCCGCCGCATCGGACAGGCCGATCTCGGCCTCGATGCGGGCGAGCAGGCGGCGCATGTTGTCGATGCCGCCGGCCCGGAAATAGGCGTCGAGCTCGTCGCAGAGCGCCTCGGGAACGGTCGCGTAGGCCGAAAGCCGCGGATCGGCCCGGTCGTCGCCCGGCAGCACCGCGAGCTTCACCCCGTGGGCCCGGCAGGCCCGGGCCATGTGCTCGATGCCGTAGCGCCAGTAGTCGAGGCCGCCGAGGCAGCGCACGAGCACGAAGCGCGCCTTCGCGGCGGTCTTCTCGATATAGAGGTCGACCGAGAGCGGATGGCGCAGGCGGCGCAGGGAGGCGAGGCGGAGCGAGGCTCCGCCCGCCGCCGGCCTTCGGGCTTCCGCCAGGGCGCCGAGGTCGCTGTCCGCGAAGGACAGCACCACCACATCCCCCGGCGGCTGCTGGAGGTCGACGGCCTCCTGGCCTTCGTCGAGGGAGATCGCCGTGACCGGAAGGAGGTGCATGTCACCCGCGCAGCGCAGCCTCGACGGCCTTCAGGTCGAAGCCCTTGAGGCCGATCACCACCATGCGCCCGTCGCGGGTCTCGCCGGCCTTCCAGGGCCGGTCGAAGTGATGCGCGACGCGCGTGCCGACGCCCTGGACCACGAGGCGCATGGGCTTGCCGTCGACGGGCGCGAAGCCCTTGATCCGCAGCACGCCGTCAGCCTCCGCGGCGCGCTCGACGCGGGCGACGAGCGCCTCCGGGGTGGCGAATGCGCCGACCGGCACCGCGATGCTGTCGAAATCGTCGTGGTCGTGGTCGTCGGCGGTCTCGTGGTGCGAGGGGCGGGACTCGAGGTCCGCCTCCGCGGCCGCCCCGAGGCCGAGCAGGACCGTCGGGTCGACCCTGCCGTGCGCGGTCTCGATCACCTTCACGGCGCGGGGCAGGTGCTCCTCGATCTCGGCCAGGACCTTCCCCCGGTCCCCGGCGGCCATCTGGTCGGTCTTGTTGAGGATGATCAGGTCGGCGCAGAGAAGCTGGTCCTCGAACACCTCTTCCAGCGGGTTCTCGTGATCGACGGAGGAATCCGCCCGGCGCTGCGCCTCCAGGGCTTCCGGATCCTCCGCGAAGGCTCCCGAGGCCACGGCCGGCCCGTCGACCACGGCGATCACCCCGTCGACCGTCACCCGGGAGCGGATGTCCGGCCAGTTGAAGGCGCGCACCAGCGGCTTGGGCAGGGCGAGGCCCGAGGTCTCGATCAGGATATGCTCGGGCGGGTTCGGCCGGTCGAGCAGGGTGTTCAGGGCCGGGACGAAATCGTCCGCCACCGTGCAGCACAGGCAGCCGTTGGGCAGTTCGACGATGTCCTCTTTCGTGCAGCCCTCGATGCCGCAGCCTTCGATGAAGGAGCCGTCGAAGCCGAGGTCGCCGAACTCGTTGACGAGAACCGCGATGCGGCGTCCGCCCGCATTCTCGAGGAGGTGGCGCACCAGGGTGGTTTTGCCGGCACCGAGGAATCCGGTGACGATGGTGCAGGGGATCTTGCTGAGATCGCTCATAGGTTGAGCCTTTCGGCGGCCTCGGTCAGGCCGCGCTGCTGGTCTTGATCGGGGGGATGCGGGCGACGACGCCCTTGCGGAAGGCCTCGGGCCGCTCGCGCCACGGCACGAGGCCGTCGGACGTGGCCGCGTAGCGCCGCACGCCGTCGAGGATCGTCTCGACGGAGGTCTCGGCGTTCAGGTCGCCGTAGATGTAGGTCCAGCGTCCGGGAGCCGAGACGGCGATCGTGCAGGGGCGCTTGCACACGGACAGGCACTCGACCGCCTCCACGCGCACCTTGGGCGCATCGGGCCGGGCGAGCGCCTCCGCGAGGGCCCGGTGCAGCACGGCGCCGGGCCGGAGCGCCTTGTCGTCCGGGCCACCCGCCTCGCGGCAGGTGACGCAGACGTGCAGGCAGATCTCCTGATGGCAGATCTCCTCTTGCGATGAGGTCATGGGCTAAACGGCCTTGTGTTCGCCGGGGACGGGAGCAGCCTGAGTGGGGAGGCCCGATCTCGTGCGATCGACGTGCTGCACCCACGACCAGCCGAGGGCAAGTCCGAGGGTTGCCCAGAAGGCGAACGCAACGGCGAGGGAACGGGCCGCGAATTGCGCGGCAAGCACGGCCGGGACGTCGCTCGATGCCGCCTCTGCATGCGGGGCTCCGATGAGGTGGGGGAGCACGATGGCGACGAGACCGATGCCGATCGCCGCGTTGTGTCGCATCTGCGTGATCAGATAGAGGCCGAGCCCCGTCGCAAGGGTGGTGCCGATCCACCAGATCTGCCGCTGCGCAAGGTGTGCACCTCCCATTCCCGGAAGCTCCGGAGGCAACCCGACGGCGGGCGCGAGGTTGACCGCGAGAAAGCCGCCGATGGCCCACCGCAGGGCCGTCTGCGGGTTGAGCTCGCGACCGGCAGCCAGCATCAGGGCTGCGAGAATCGCCGCATAGCCGACGCCGCTGACCAACGTGGCAAGAGCCGTGAACGCGATCCGGGGCAATCCCTCGCCGGGCTCCCAGCCACCCTCGTCCGCACCGTCGGCGGGGGCGTGACCCGTATGGGCCAGATGCAGCAGGCCGCCGTATCCGGCGGCATGCGCCTCCGGCGCGGCGGCCTTTTCATAGGTCTCGGCCTGGAGAATCAGGGGAGACGTCAGGAAGACCTGGAGGGTCGCAGCCACGCAGGCAGCCAGAAACCCTGCGACCAAGGCCGCCTTCAAGACCCGCAATGTCATGGCGATCCCCTTTAGTGGCAGGGGAAGTTATGCGAGTGGCGCCAATCGTGCGACGCGTTGTGCAGGGCTTCAGGCGAGGCGAAGCCCGAGATGAAGACGAGCGCAAGGCCGAAGGTCGCCGCCGTCAGGATGGCGACGAGACGTTGAGACGAAGCGGTGACGGAAACGTGATGGGTCAGGGTCGACATGGATACCTCTCGGCCACCCCTCCGGCGGCATTTGGGTTGCACGATGACGGCAGGTCTCCTGGCTCACGGGTCGATGCTTTGCGCTACCGCCTTCCCGGAACGTGGTTCCAGTGGCATTTGGAGCGAAGGCTCGCCGCTTACAGTTGCGGGGGCAGCCGCGGTGTCTCACCGCATTCCCTTTTCACCCCGTTGCCGGGGCACCGTCCCGTCCATGCTTACCGGGGCGGCGGGCATCTTTCAAGCCTGAGCGTTGCGGATCGGCCGGCCTTGAAATCGCGCCTGAGCCTGTTCATGGTGCGGCCCACTCGGGCGAAGGCGGGATCGGGATGACCCAGGACATCGGGATGAGCAAGGACGACGAGGCGCGCCACCGCGCCAAGATGATCAAGCGCAAGGAGGTCCAGGACCGGGAGGTGGCCTCGAAGACGGTCGAGAAGGGGCTCCTGATCGTCCATACCGGTCCCGGCAAGGGCAAGTCGACGGCGGCCTTCGGGCTCATGCTGCGGGCGCTCGGGCGCGGTTTCCGGGTGGGGGTGGTGCAGTTCATCAAGGGCGCCTGGGAGACCGGGGAGCGCCTGGCCCTCGACCGGTTCTCCGACCAGGTCGAATGGCACACCATGGGCGAGGGCTTCACCTGGGAGACCCAGGACCGCTCCCGCGACGTGGCCGCGGCGGCGCGCGCCTGGGACAAGGCGAAGGACCTGATGACCCGTCCGGACCTCCGCCTCCTGGTGCTCGACGAGCTCAACATCGCGCTGCGCTACGAGTACCTGGATCCGGCCGAGGTGGTCGAAACCCTGACGCGGCGCCGGCCCGGTCTTCACGTGGTCGTCACCGGGCGCAACGCGAAGCCTGAGCTCATCGAGGCGGCCGACCTCGTCACCGAGATGACCCTGGTGAAGCACCACTTCGCGGCCGGCGTGAAGGCGCAGGAAGGCGTCGAGTTCTAGATGCGCGCGCTCATGGTGCAGGGCACCGGCTCCAACGTGGGCAAGTCCCTCCTGGTGGCGGGCCTGTGCCGGGTCTTCGCGCGCCGGGGCCTGACGGTCCGGCCGTTCAAGCCGCAGAACATGTCGAACAACGCCGCCGTCACGGCCGACGGCGGCGAGATCGGCCGCGCCCAGGCCCTGCAGGCGCGCGCCGCCGGCGTGGCGCCGAGCGTCCACATGAACCCGGTCCTGCTCAAGCCCCAGAGCGAGACCGGCTCGCAGGTGGTGGTGCAGGGCCGCGTGGTCGGCAGCGCCCGGGCGCGGGAGTACCAGTCCTGGAAGCCCCGCCTCATGGCGGCCGTCCTCGACAGCTTCGGGCGGCTCTCGGCCGAGGCCGAACTCGTCCTGGTCGAGGGCGCGGGCTCGGCCTCCGAGGTGAACCTGAGGGCCGGCGACATCGCCAATATGGGCTTCGCCCGCGCGGCCGGCGTGCCGGTGGTGCTCGTGGGCGACATCGACCGGGGCGGCGTGATCGCGAGCCTCGTGGGCACCCGGGCGGTGCTCGACGAGGCGGATGCTGCGATGATCCGCGGCTTCGTGGTCAACCGCTTCCGGGGCGACCCGTCCCTGTTCGAAAGCGGCATGGACTTCGTGGCCGGGCGCACCGGCTGGCCGGCGCTCGGCCTCGTGCCGCATTTTCCCGACGCCGCGCGCCTGCCCGCCGAGGACGGCCTCGGCCTGCGGCGCGAGGGGCGGAAGGGCGCGGTGGCGATCGCCGTCCCGGTGACGCCCTGGATCTCCAATTTCGACGACCTCGATCCCCTGCGCGAGGAGCCCGGGGTCGAGGTGGTACTGGTCGAGCCCGGACGCCCGCTGCCCGCGGAGGCCGCGCTCGTCCTGCTGCCCGGCTCGAAGACCACCATCGACGACCTGCTGTTCATCCGTCAGCAGGGCTGGGACGTCGATCTCAAGGCGCATGTGCGGCGGGGCGGGCGGGTGCTGGGCCTGTGCGGCGGCTACCAGATGCTCGGCCGGCGCATCGAGGATCCCTTCGGCATCGAGGGCGAGGCGGGCCGCGCGGTCGAGGGGCTGGGCCTTCTGGACGTGGCGACCACGCTCACCGCGACCAAGCGGCTCGAGGCGGTGACCGGAGCCACGCTCGCCGACGACGCGCCGCTCGCGGGCTACGAGATGCATCTGGGCGAGACGGCGGGCCCGGATGCGGCGTCGCGCCCCTTCGCCCGGCTGGCGGGCGGGCGGCCGGACGGCGCCGTCTCGGCGGACGGCCTCGTGACCGGAACGTATGTCCACGGCCTGTTCGCGGATGACCGCCAGCGGGCGCGGTGGCTCGCCCTGCTCGGGGCCGAGCCGAGCGATCTCGCCTATGAGCCCCTCGTGGACGACATCCTCGACCGCTTCGCCGACCACCTGGAGACCCATCTCGACTGCGACCGGCTCCTCGCCCTCAGCGCGCGATGAACCGGGCAGCGAGGGCCATTACCACGGCGAGACCGAACAGGAGCGCGCAGGCGGTGCGGTAGAGGGCGAGGGCCCGGTCGACGTCCTCCGCCCGGGCCTCGGCGCGCCCGTCGCCCATCCAGCGGTCCTCGACCCGCACGTCGCCATACACCCGGGGGCCCGCGAGGCGCAGGCCCAGGGCCCCGGCCATGGCGGCCTCCGGCCAGCCGGCATTGGGCGAGCGGTGATGGGCGGCGTCGCGCCGGACGGCCTGCCAGGCCTTCCGGGCCGACGCGCCGGGATGGAGGGCGGCCGCCGCGATCACGAGCAGGGCCGTCAGGCGCGAGGCGGGCAGGTTCACGAGATCGTCGAACCGGGCGGCCGCCCAGCCGAAGGCCTCGTGCCGGGGCGTCCGGTGGCCGATCATGCTGTCGGCGGTATTGGTCGCCTTGTAGAGGGCGGCGCCGGGCAGCCCGCCGAGGCCGAGCCAGAAGGCCGGCGCCACGATGCCGTCGGAGAAGTTCTCGGCCAGGCTCTCGATGGCCGCGCGGGCGACCCCCGCCTCGTCCAGGCTCTGCGGGTTGCGCCCGACGATCATCGCGACCGCCCGGCGGCCCCCGTCGAGGCCGCTCTCGCGCAGACCCGCCGAGACCGCCGCCACATGCTCGTGCAGGCTGCGCTGGGCGATCAGCGTGCCGGAGAGAAGGGCCAGGATCGCAAGGCCGATGGGGCCGAGCGGCAGAAGAGCCGCTTGGAGCATCCACGCGGCGGCTCCCGTGACGGCCAGGAGCAGCAGCAGGGCGAGAACGCCCGCGGCGCGGCGGCGGCCGAACGACCGGCCCTCCCGGTTCAGCCCCCGGTCGAGCCCCTTGATCAGATGCCCGATCCAGGTGACGGGATGGCCGATCCGCGTGTAAAGGCGGGAGGGATAGCCGAACGCCGCCTCGGCCGCGAGGGCGAGGCTCAAGGTGACGAGGCTGTCGGAGAGGATCATGGGGCGATCGGTGGGTGAAGCGGATGAGTGACGCGGGGATCTGGCATGGGGGCGATCTGGACGTGGCCCGGCGGCTCTTTCCGGACGCGCCCGACCCGTGGATCGACCTGTCGACGGGGATCAACCCCATAGCCTATCCGGTGCCGCCCTTGCCAGCCCGTCTGTTCGAGCGGCTGCCCGCGCCCGCCGATCACCGGGATCTCGAGGCCGCCGCCGCCGAAGCCTATGGCGCGCCCGATGCCGCCATGGTGGTGGCCGCGCCGGGAACGCAGGTTCTCATCGGCCTGTTGCCGGCCCTGCGCGCCCGGTCGCGCGTCGCCATTCTCGGGCCGACCTATGCCGAGCATGCCCGGGCCTGGCGCGGGGCCGGGCATGACGTCATGGAAGTCGCCTCGCCCGACCGGGCCGGAGAGGCGGATGTCCTCGTCGTGGTGAACCCCAACAATCCCGACGGCCGCCTGCTGTCCCGGGCGCTCCTGCTCGACCAGGCCGAGCGCCTGCGGGCGCGTGGCGGCTGGCTCGTGGTCGACGAGGCCTTCGCGGATTTCGCCGCCGGCGAGACGCTCGTCCCGGTGCTCCCGGACAACGCGGTCGTCCTGCGCTCCTTCGGCAAGACCTATGGGCTCGCCGGCGTGAGGCTCGGCTTCGCGGTCGCGGCCGGCGATGCGGCCGGGACGCTGCGGCGGGTGCTGGGACCCTGGTCGGTTTCGGGCCCGGCCATGGAGGTCGGACGGCGGGCGCTGCGGGATCGTCCATGGCGGCTGGTTGCCCGGGAGGCACGGGGCCGGGATGCCCGCCGCCTCGATGCGCTCCTCGAACCCCGCTCCGAGCAGCCGCTGGCCGGGACGGTCCTCTACCGGCTCATGAGCGGCGGACGCGCCCCGGACCTGTTCGCGCATCTCGGACGGCACGGCATCTGGGTCCGACGGTTCCCGTTCGACCCGCGCCTTCTCCGCTTCGGCCTGCCGGGCTGCGACGAGGCTTGGCGGCGTCTCGAAGCCGCGTTCGCCAGCTTTGTCTGAGAAGCCCAGTTGAATCCGAGACAAAGAAAAAGCCGCGTCCGATCTTTCGATCGAACCGCGGCTCGAGCCCGTGCTTAGCCCCCCAGGCACGGTAGTCTTGGAAAAATATCTTTGGTGACTGTTGTTGTGAATTGCCCCGCATCAATGGGTTCATTTTATAGCCTCGGGCGGGCTCGAAAAGAAATAGTGGAATATACGTAATTCCAATGGTCAAGCTTACTTGCGCGACCGGTATTGCCAAGTTTTCGAAAGCAGCTTCGGAACCCCTGTCGAGATTTCGGCAGGAATGTTATTGTTCGCTCAGGCTTGGCTTTGGCTCCCGCCGGTCCGGTCGGTGTCCGTATTCCGGGCGGTGGCCCAAGCGAGTGTCGCAAGTCGGTGTCGCAAGTCGGTGCGGTCGTGGCCGCACAAGTCCGATCACGTTCGGCAGGAGCTGCGGTTCGATGTCGTCCGGTCATATCGAGAGGAAGATGCTCAGGGCCTGGAACACGCCTGGACTGGCTTCGGTCGGGGCGTTTCTCGGGATCGGCATGGCGACAATCCATCAGGTCCACCACGTGATCCTCGACAACCTTCCGGAGCAGAGCGCGGTGGTCCACATCTTCGGGGAGCTCTTCGCCGCGACGGCCTTCGGCGCCGTGGTGCTGGCCGGGATTTCCGAGGTCCGGAACCGCCTCGTGAGACTGGTAGGCTGACGGGCCAGGGTCACGGGTCGATGTCGAGGCGCAGCCGGATCTTCTCGGCCGGCATCTCAAGGATTTCGGCCAGCTGTTGGCGGGCGTCCGCAAGAACGCTCTCCGTCAGGGCGATCAGACCCTTCGGAACGCCCGCGAGGGCGGAGGGAGGCTCCGGCGGCTGGACGTCGTCCGGCGCGTCGTCCGAACTGTCCGACAGCCCCTGAAGGTCCGCCTGGAACATGACCCCGTGGGTCTTGCCATTCGACCACATGAGCTGAACCGGCATGGTCTGCTCGAGGGCGGGAATGAGCAGTTCGAACTGCTGCGGGAGTTCGATCGCGGCCGGAAGCCAGATCCGGGCTCCCGTCGAAGAGATGTCCCGCAGCGTGCATTGAAGGTGAGGCGCTTCCCGGCCGAGGACGATCCTTCCCTCCAGGATCGAGGGGAGACGCTCGCTCTGGCGACGATCTCGCATGTATGAACCTTTCGACGCACTTCTGCCGAAAATAGCACCGATCGATCGATGCAGAATAGAAATCCCGCAGATAGGCTTAAGATCGTTCAACCGGGGCGAACGGTTCCCGGGCTCGCGGTCGGTGGCCGCGAGAGCGCCCGATGCCCCCTTCCTTGAGCGGCGCGTCGTTCGGTTCGCACCACCCTTCCCACGTCATGCCTTCCCACGTCATGGCCGGCCTTGTGCCGGCCATCCCGATTGCTTGAAGCGCCGCGCCTCTCGCATCGAGATCACCGGGACGAGCCCGGTGATGACGTGGAGGGGAGAGACGGCCATCCCGATGGTCCGATGCTCTAGCGCTTCAGGCGCTTCACGTTGGCCCGGACCTTCCGGCGGTATCCCTTCACGACCTTGTGGGGCGAGCCCCCCGCCGCGAGCGTCGCCGCCGCCTCCGCGAAGGCGGTGACCTTCTCGGTGACCATCAGGAGGTTTTCCGCGTGCGAGCCTTGGCCCATGGCGGCACGGGACACGCGGGTCCAGATCACCATCTGGGCCTCGAAGGCCAGCATCGTGGTATCCGTCGCGAGTTTCATCCAGGGTAAGAGCATCGGAGGTCCTGAAGGGTGGCAGAGTATTGGCAACTGTGCGGCTCGCATTCGGTTCGCCGGCCGTGACAAAGAAAGACTATGCCATCGAAGTGCTGTCGGATGGTTTCATAAATGATGAGGCCTGTCCGGAATAGTGAGCGGGGATTCAGGGGGAATTTCAACGCTTCAGATTGTCAATTAACATAGGTGAATACCAGAATGGGGTTCAGCCCCATGGCTTTCAGCGTTCTCGAGGGGATGCGTAATGCCCCGCTATTACATTGATGTCAGGAGCCATTTCGGCATCGATGAGGATCCGAGTGGCGTCGAGTTGCCGGACATCGCGGCCGCCAGGAGCGAGGCCGCGAGAGTGGCCGAGAGGCTTCTGAAGAGCTGGGCCGGCATGTCGCCGCATTACAGCAGCGAGATCATGATCGAGATCGTCGGGGAGGATCTCCGCCCCGTTCTCATCATCCCCTGGATGGACGCGACGTCGACGTCCGACGAGTAATTCTCGACCCTCACCGGGAATCCGGCTTGAGCTGACGCAGCGCCTCGTCGTGCGTTTCGAAGATCCTGAACACCCGGTCCATCGCGGTCAGCCGGAACAGCTTCTGAACCTGGCTGCTGGGCGCCACGATCCCGATGTCGCCGTCGGCTTTCCGGGCCGCCTTCAGGGCGGCGACCAGGGCGCCGAGACCGGTGCTGTCCATGAACGAGACATGGGCCAGATGCAGGGCGAGCCTGACATTGCCGCCGGCGATCGCCGATGAGATCTGCTGTTTGAAGCTCGGCGCCGCGGCGGCGTCCAGGCGGCCTTCGATGTTGACCAGGGCTGTTCCCGCGTCCTGCGCAGCCAGCTCGATGTTCATGCGCTCCCCCTTCAGGATTACTCCAAGCGGCGTAGATCAACGCACGATCTCAGATTTCGATCCTGGAGCATAGGACGTGAAAAGTGGACGCATGTTTGAGGCCGGACCCGATGCTCCACTCTTGGCTGGCGCGTCGTACGGGTCGCGAGCGTGGCTCGCTTTCGTCCGCACGATGCGCTCGGCAGTCTTCCGGCCGGGATCACCGGGACAAGCCCGGTGATGACGTGAGAGGGTGGCATGAGCGGGTGATGATACCTTCCACACGCCATGGCCGGCCTTGTGCCGGCCATCCCGATTGCTTCGGGCTCAGCGCGTCAGACAAGCGGGATCGCCGGGACGAGCCCGGTGATGAGGGGGAGGGGAGAGACGGCCAGCCCGATGGTCCGATGCTCCCATCTTGAAGCGGCGCATCGTTCGGGGCGGACCCGCTTTCGTCCGCACGATGCGCTGATGGGAACGGAAGGATGGGAGGTGGCCCGGGCTTACGGGCTGCTGGCCCAACTCGCCAGGGCGCTTTCCGGGTTCTGACCGAGCGGCGTCGCCACGGTCACGGGTGCGGGAGGCGTGGCTCGGGTCATGCAGACCTGCATGTGAGCCTTGCGGGCATCCTTGATCTCGGCCCGGTAATCGGGCAGCGACAGGTTCCGTGTCCGGAAGATCAGCCGCGTTTCCTTGTAGCAGGCGTTCCACCGGGCTTTCCCCTCGGGAGACGATGCCCAGCGCCGGTCCTGCGCGGAGACGCTGCCCGAAGCCAGGACGGTGCAGGCCAGCATGGCGAAAGTGAAATAGCGCATCGGCGAGGCTCACGGTGTGAGGATCGGCTCATGGGCGGAGTATAGCCGACTGCCATCCCAGGTGTCTCACGACACGGGCAGGGCAAAAGTGGTCACACTTTTGCTCCATCGTCGTCGGGACGATTGCAGCGCGGGCCGTTGAGCGGCGACGAACGTCGGAAGAGCGATCTCACGCCATGGCGAAACCATGGGCGCCGAAACCCAAGGACGGTCGCATGCACCGATGCGCCGCTCAACGATACGAGCATTGATTTGGATGCGCTAAGGGAGTTGGGAGCACAGGAGGAGGGCCGTGACGGCCGCCGTCAGGGCCGCAGCGATCAGGCCCTTGTCGATGAGATGGGCCGGCAGGGCAGTGCGCGGGAGCGTTCGCTTTACCACATCAAGGCTCGATGGCTGGGACGTCACAGGCTGTCTTACCTGTGGCGGGCGCCCGGCATGTCAACACCATGGTCATCGATCCTGTTTCCACACGGGCAGGAGCTGGGAGAATTTGCCCCGGATGATCTCGTAGCACTCGCAGGCCGTCTCTTCGAGGCCGCGGCGATCCAGGATGGTGATGCTGCCTCTGCTCTGGTTGATGAGCCCGGCCTCGTGGAGGCTCCGCGTGACGGCGCTCACGGTCGAGCGCTGGACCCCCAGCATCTCCGCGAGAAACTCGTGCGTCAGGGGCAGTTCGTCCGAGCCCCACCGGTCGCGCGTGCTGAGAATCCAGCGGCAGCATCGCGCCTCGACGCCGTGCGTGGCGTTGCAGGCGACGCTCTGGAGCGTCTGCGCCAGCAGGGCCTCGGTGAACCGCAGGATGAGCTGCTGAACGTTGGGCCGGGTCTTGAAGGCATCGTGCATCAGGTCCAGGTCGATCCGGGATGCCGTTCCGGGGATCTGGACGATATAGCGTCCGAACGAGTTGCGGGACACGAAGGCGCTGACGAAACCGAAAAGGGATTCGCACCCGAACGTGGCCATCTCGGCCGACTTGCCGTCGATCATGACGGTCACGAGAGACACCACCGCGCTGTGAGGGAAGTAGGTATACTGGATCGCCTGGCCCGGCTCGTAGATCACGTCGCCGCGCTGACAATCCACGAATTCGAAATGCGGCTCCAGATACGCGAAATCCTCGTCGTCCAGAGCGGCCAGGAGCCGATTGGATCGGTGAGGGCTGTCCATACGAACCTGCGTCACGGGGGACGGTCCTGTTCTGAACAGGCTTCATTCTACCACACTGGATGGTCCAGCGCATCGGACGGACCCAGCGGGTCCGCGGCCGCGATGCGGGAACCGCGCGGGCATCGCCGCCCGCAGGGCGGCGCGCGATCTCATTCGATCACCACGTCGGCGCTGCTGAGAAGCGTCGGCGGCACGGCGATGCCGAGAGCGCCGGCGGCCTTCAGATTCACGAACAGCTCGACTTTCGTGACGAGCTGAACGGGAAGATCGGCCGGTTTCTCCCCGTTGAGAATCCGCCCGGCATAGATGCCGGTGCGGCGGTGCGACTGGGTGAAGTCTCCGCCGTAGCTCATCAGCCCGCCCGCGTTCGGGAAGTCGCGGGACTGCGTGATCGCGGGCACGCGATAGCGGGTCGCCAGCGCGGCGAGGCGCTGGCTGCGGAACGCGAAGTAGGGATCGGACGTGAACACCAGACCGCCGGCATCGAGCCCGGCGACCGTCGAGAACAGGCCTTCGAACTCGGCTTCGTCGCTGGTGCTCAGAACATGAAGCCGTACGCCGAGGGCGTCGGCCGCCGCATGGAGGTTCTTCAGCTGGGAATCGGCCGTCGGGCTCGTGGGGTTGACGGCAACGGCGAACACGGTCTCGTCCGGCAGCAGCTCGCGCATGAATTCGAGCCGCTTGCGCGAGACTTCCACGCTCAGGCTCGACACGCCCGTGAGATTGCCCCCGGGCCGGGACAGGCTGTCCACGACGCCCAGCGCGACCGGGTCGCCGCCCATCTCGAACACGATGGTGATCGTGCCGGTGGCCGATTTCGCCGCCAAGGCGGCCGGAGCGCCCCCGGCCGCGACGATGACCGCGGGCTTGCGCGCCGCCAGGTCGGCCGCGAGAGCCGGCAGGAGCTTGTACTGCCCCTGCGCCCAGCGATACTCGATGGCGACGTTGCGGCTCTCTGAATATCCGGTCTCGCCGAGGCCTTCGCGGAACGCCTTGAGGCGGCTGGCGAAGGGTTCGGGCGATTCCGGGCCGAGATATCCGATCAGGGGAATCGCGAGAGGCTGGGCGCGGACGGGACGCGCCAGCGTGGCCGCGCCGAGCCCGGAGATGAAGTCGCGGCGCCTCATCGGGCCGGTATCCGTGCGCGCGAGGCCGCGAACGATCATGGGGTCTCTGCTTCGAACGGCCATCGCGCGTCACCTCGATGCGTCCAGGGGCCCCACAACCCGGCCTCATGATAGCCGCATTGCTCGCGTCCCGAAACCGGCCGGAATGTCAGCCTATCGCGTCACGGGGCATGGGCCGCGTGGCGGCGTCCGGGCTGCCTGCAACGGGCTCGGGGCAGGCGGGCGGCTGTGCGAAGGGCACCCCATAGACGGGCATCTTCTCGTCGTAGCCCTTGATCGAGCGCAGCCCCAGCGACGCGATCGCGCGCTTGTCCGTCACGGCCTCGGCGACGGCCACATCCGCGAGGATCTCCCCGTCGGCCGCCGAGGCGCACAGGCGCGCGGCGAGGTTCACGACGCTGCCGATGGCCGTGTAGTCGAACCGGCTTTCGTACCCGATCCGCCCGACGGTCGCGGGCCCCATGGCCAACCCGATTCCGAAGCCGATCCGATGGCCGCGCCCGCTCCAGCCGACGATGAGGTCCTGGACGCTGCGCTGCATGTCCGCCGCCATGTCGACGGCCCGGAGGGCGGGGTCGTCGATCGGCACGGGTGCATTCAGAAGCAGCATCAGGCCGTCCCCCGAAAAGCTCGTCAGCGTCGCGGCGTTTCTCGTGATGATCTGCCCGAGGGCATCGTAATATTCCGACAGCACGTTCATCACCTCGTCGGGCGTCGCCTTCGCCGAGAACGCCGTGAACCCGCGCAGATCGCAGAACACCACCACCACCTCGGTGCGCCGTCCCTCGAGCACGCTGTCGTCTCCCTTGCGGTCGACGAGCTCGGCGACCTGGGGCGCCAGGAACCGCTTCAGCTTGGCGATCCGCTCCTGCCGCTCCTGGGAGACGGCGAGCTCCGCCGCCATGATGTTGAAGCTGTCCGCCAGCCGCTGGAGCTCGTCGCCCGTCCCGATATGGATGCGATGCTCGAAATGGCCGGCGCCGATCCGCTCGGTGCCCTCCTCGAGCCGCCGGATCGGGTCGGTCATCCGGCTCGCCAGCACATAGGCCAGGAGGCCCGCGAAGGCGGCGCCGGCGAGCAGAAGGCCGCCGGTCCGCCACAGGGCGGCATAGATGGGCCCGAACGCCTCGGACAGGGGCTGCTCGACGACGATCGTCCAGTCGGGCCCGGGCACGGGAGCGGCCGCGGCGGCGATCGCCTTCCCCTGGCCGTCCGTGCCCGTGACGACGTCCGTTCCGGCCTGCCCGATCAGATCCCGGAGCGCCCGGAACGGCGCCAGGGTGGCCTCGTCGGCTCCGCGCAGCACGAGGCTGATGTCCGGGTGGGCGATGAGCCGGCCCGGCCCGTCGAGCAGGAACGCGGTGCCCGTCCTGCCGACCTTGATGGCCGAGATCACGTCCCAGATCAGCTTCAGGTTCACCTCGGCGACGACCACCCCGACGGACGCGCGGTTGCCCGACATGGCGACCGTCAGGTACGGCTCGGAATCGCGGTAGTAGCGGACCGGTCCGTACCACAGGCGGGTGGACCGGGCTCCGGCGACGGCCTCGTTCTCCGTGCGGTTCGCGCGGCTCTCGGTCCGGTTCAGTCCGATGCGCGAGACATAGAGCCGCTCGCGCCCGGCGCCGTCCACCAGGGTGAGGCTGACGATGGCCGGCACCTGCCGCATCAGGCGCAGGGCATCGATCCGCCGCTGCTCGTCGGGTTCCTCCGTCCAGGAGAGCTGGACGAGGCCCCCGAGCTGGTTGGTGATGCCCTCGAGAAACCCCTGGATCTTGACGGCCGCCGATCGCGCCTCGACCGCGAGCAGCTGGTCGAGGGTCGCCCGTTGATCGCGATAGCTGAACCAGGCCTCGCTGACGCCATTGGACGCCAGGGGAATGACCACGGCGAGATACAGCACGAGGAAGTATTTTTGGAACAGCCCGCTGAACCGGAGGCGGCGCCCTGTCATGGCCGGCTGCGCCTCGGCCGGTCCCGCCGGAAACGGGCAGGCCGGGCGAGGGCGGGGCGCGTGCGGTGCGTCGACACGGAAGGCAAGGCGATCATCGAGAGCCCTCGACCCGTCATGGTCGCATGCCCTGGATTATGAAGCCGGGCCGGGCATCCCGCCAGTGGTTTGTTCTCCCGCGGCCGTCGCGACGGCGAGCCACCACTGTTGCAGGCGCGCTACACAAAAAAGAGAAAGGCAGCCGAGCTGCCCTTTTGTGCTTGCTGCTTTTTCGTGCACAAAGTACTTTATTGCAATGCAGCACGGTGATTGGCGTTACCGTCCTGCGCGCCCTTCTTGGGCGTTTCCTCCCTAAACTTCGGGCCGCATTCGTGCGGCCCTTTTTCTTGTTGGGGGAGGTTATTCACGCTCCCCGTTTCGGGCAAGCCAAATTCTGCGGCTCTTACGTACGTCAAAAGTATAGCCTCGCTCGCGACGCCCGGAGGCGGCGGCCGATCCGCTCTTCGGCAAGAGGAGCGCCGGACGGTGCGCCGCTCAAAGGCTTGAGCATCGGATGCGATCCCGAAAGTGCATTCCACTTTCGGGTCCGATGTTCTAGGGATGGCAGGGAACTGGGGTTGGGGGATGATGATGGACGGGAGCGATCAACTCGGCTCCGCCGTGACGCTCGGCATTGTGCTGGCTGTCGGCGTGGCGCTGGTCCTGCTGCTCGTAGGGCTCGTTCGGGCCGTCTGGCGCTGGATGATCGGAGGTACGCGGTCGGCCAAGGGGGCTCGGAAGCAGGAGCCCAGACTCGACCCGGTCGAGCCGATCGGCCCGGCGGGAGTCACCGCGTCGGATCTGTTCGTGGTCCGGTCGAACCTCAATGCCATCGCCCGGCAGGTCGAGGATCTGGAGCGCAGGCTTCGCCTCGAGGGGGCCGGGAGCGCGAAGGACATGGCCGCCACCCGCGATTGACCGGGCCGGCCCGGACACCCTCCACACGTCATGGCCGGCCGGTCATCACCCGCCTCGTGCCGGCCATCCCGATCCGGTGAGCGGCGCCCCTCGTATCGGGATCACCGGGACAAGCCCGGTGATGACGTCGGCGGATGAGACACCCGGCTCGCACCACCCTCCCGTCATGGGACCTCGGGCATGATCCCGTCCGGCCTGTCGGACGAGGACGGCGGCCGTGCCGACGTCAAACCACGAACAGATCGTGATGGGTCAGAGCCGTTCCCGGCTTCACCCGGGCGAACTCGATCGGCGCCCCGGATCCGGATGCATCGGCGTCGTAGGACAGGGCGCCCGAGCTCCTGTCGTAGAGAACGTGGTCGTTCCTGTCCTTCGCCTGGGAGCCGAGGGCGAAGAACGCTTCCTTCAGTTGCGCGGGTTGCGAGAGCGTGCCGTTGCCGAGCTTGCTGAAAATCTTGTTGTCGAGCCAGATCCTGTCCTGGCCCGGCTTGAAGTCCGTGATCGTGTCCACATTGACCGCGCGACCCGCCGCGGATGTCCCCGGTTTCGAGTCGAACACGAAGACGTCCTTTCCGGCGCCGCCGGACAGAACGTCGTTGCCCGGTCCGCCGGAGAGCGTGTCGTTGCCCGCTTTCCCGTGCAGAGTGTCGTTCCCGGAACCGCCCTTGATCGTCGCGACGGCGGCCTTCTGCAGGCTCGCTTTCGCCATGGCCTTGTGCGAGACCGACAGGGCGTAGAACGAGGTCTGTCCGTACCCGGTCCCTTGCGTCTCGTTCACGCCCAGATAGGCGCCGGCCTTGAAGTAGAAGGTGTCGGACTGCCACACGCTGTTGATCTTGCTGACCGACTTGTAGGTCTGGCCGTCGGCCTTGACGGTGACGACGAGCTGATCGCCCTTCGCGCTGATCGAGTAGGAGAAGCGTTCGTTGAGCGACACCTGCGGCTGCTTGCCCGCGGCATTGTGAAAGTAGAACTTGGTTTCGCTGTTCTTCGGGCCCGCCTGATCATTGACGAAATAGACCCGGCCGTTCTCCCAGTTGAGACGGACCAGTTCTTCGTCCTGGCCGTGGATCTGCCCGACGACGATCCGTCCGGGCGTTCCGTCGAACTTGGTCGGCGCATGATCGACCGTCAGCGTGGCGGTCATGACGCCGCCTTTCGAAAGCCTCCATGCGGCACGCTCGGAACCGATCATCTCGCGCAACTCGGACCGGGCGAACTTGGAGCCTTTCGTCGTGGCGCCCTCGACCGGGGCCACGAACGTCATCGCCCCGTCGGGGCCGGTGTAGAAATATTTCGAATGTTCGTAAGAGGAGAGATTCTTCACCTCCCGCGAGGTGCCCTTGAAGCCGCCGCTGCCGTCGACGGGAAGGCCGATCTTCCAGTCGGAGAGATCGAAGTTTTGGCCGGGAGCCGTCTTGGGGTCGAGTGCCATGGAAACAATACCGATGCCGAAAGCCCGCAGCTTATGGCATCAGGATGTCTCCAGCCTGTCTTTCCGTCCGGGATGGTTACCGGGACGGCGGAACGACCCCGATCATCGGCCGGACCCGGCAACGGCGCCGGGCCGCACGATGTCTCGAACCGGCTATGGGTTGCGCGCCCAGCTGGACAGAGCCGTCTCCGGGTTCCGGTCGGTCGGCACGGCCAGCTGCACGGGAGCCGGGGGAGTCGCACGGGTCATGCACTCCCTCATGTGGGACTGGCGGGCGGCCTTGATCGACTGCCGGTAATCGGCGAGCGAGAAATTGTAGGTTTTGTAGTTGAGCCTCGTTTCCCGGTAGCAGGCGTCCCACCGCGCCTTGCCTTCGGGGGTGGAAGCCCAGTTTCCCGGCTCGGAGGAGGCATCCAGAGACACGAGGGCGGTGACGGTGAACACTGCAAGCGACAACAAACGCATTCCGAACTCACGCAGTTGAACGATGATGACCTGGTGAGCAAACGGCTCGCGGCGGCGCGCGTTCAGGCCATGCAAGAGAAAAAAAGGATAGGCACTACCCCGTCGGAGGCACTGCCCCGATGTCGCCCCGCATGGGCTGCTCCATGGATCGCCCCAGGGACCGCCCCAGATACCGCCCCTTGCACGGGGCGCTCGACAGCGGATCCGATGCTCACTTCCTTGAGCGGCGCATCGTTCGGGCCACTCGCGTGGCCCGCTTTCGTCCGTCCGATGCGCTAGGCCACCGCCCGGTCGCGTCCCGTCCGCTTGGCCCGGTACAGCGCCGCGTCGGCCCGCGCCACGAGGGTGTCGGCGCCGTCCGGATGGTCCGGCCCTGCCGACGCGACCCCGATGCTGGCGGTCACGACGCCGTTGATCCCGCCCGGGTGCGGGAGTGCGGCCGAGGCGAGCCTTTCCCGGATCAGCCGCGCGACCTCCAGGGCCCCGGACTCGTCGGTGTCGGGCAGGATCAGGGCGAATTCCTCGCCGCCGTACCGCGCCGCCAGGTCGTCGGGCCGGCGGGCAGCCTCCGCCAGAAGGCCGGCGAAGCGCCGGAGCGTCTCGTCCCCGGCCTGGTGGCCCCGGCAGTCGTTCAGCCGCTTGAAATGATCGAGATCGAGCATCAGCAGCGACACGGGGCGTCCGGTCCGCTGACGCCGGCGCCAGGCGCGATCGAGGGCGGCATCGAAGGCGCGGCGGTTGGCCAGTCCCGTGAGGCCGTCCGTCTCCGCCAGGCGCTCCAGCTCCTGGTTGCGCCGCCACAGCTCGAGCTCGTCCATGGCGATGGAGCCGAGATCTCCCAGGGGCGCCAGGTCGAAGGCTTCTGCCGCCTCCGGCTCCCGCTTGAGAATGCAGAGCGACGCGACGGCGGCGCCGTTCTCGGTCGTGAGGGGAACCCCGGCATAGAACCGGAAGGGGAGCTGCGGAACGACCGGATGGCCGGCAAGGCGCGGATCCGTCGCGAGGTCGCCGATCACCAAGGGCTCGCCGGAGGCGATCACGAGCTGGCAGATCGACCGGTCCCGCTCGATCCAGGGCGCGACGCCATCTCCGCGCACGGATTTCATCCACTGGTATCGGTCGTCCATGAATCCGAGGAATGCCACATCGGCCCCGTAGAACTGGGCCGCCAGCCGCGTGATCCGGTCGAACCGTTCCTCGCGCGGCGTATCGAGAATTCCGCAGGAATAGAGAAAGTCGAGCCGCTCTGCTTCATTGGAGGGCTCGGGAGGCACGGCAAACACGTTGGAATTCCAGTCCGGCAACAAGGGGAAACCGAGAGAGGCTTCCATATCGCAGTTGCCGCGAAGGCGCCATCGCCCACGCGCCGCCATTGTCGCGAGGTCCGATGAGACGACGATCCTGTCGACGTCGTGGCGCACCGCTGGCCGGCGGCGGGAAAATTAGCCGCGCCTGGTCCCGTTGAGGAGAGTCAGGCGCGGCCCCGGCCCGTATTTGCCCCTACGGGAGCCCGTTAACTAAAAATTAACCTTGACCGGAATGCGGCTTCGCTTCGGAGTTTGTGGGACGATTCTGTGAAGCGCGCTTCCGTGGCCGTCATGGCGGCTCAGCGGCGGCGAATGGGCGGGGGCTTTTCAACGGGGCTTCACAAAAGGAGAGCGCCCGTCGTTCCAGGGCGCTCCAAGTTCCGACCCGTAGGGGCAAATCTAGGCCGGTTGCCTCGTTGTAGCCGCCTCTTGCTCCCGTGTCTGTCGGGTCCACGACAGTTCTGAACAAAAGCTGTCCGTTTGCGGAATTTTTCGTGTATGGAGCATTGGATCCGATCCCAAACCTGGGTCCACTTGTCCCGTCCGATGCTCTAGCCGCCTGAGTCTGCGGATCCTGACCCTCTCCACGTCATCACCGGCCTTGTGCCGGTGATCCCGATTGTTTGAGGCGCGGCGCTTTTCCGCATCGGGATGGCCGGCGAGGGGCGGGTGATGACCGGTCGTCCGTGACAGGTGGAGGGTGTCGGCGCCGGTTTAACGGCGAACCGGATCCACTTTTCACGTCCGAGGCTCTACGGCCGCGACTTCGACTTCGCCACCACGATGACCGGTTCGGGCTTGAGGGCATGCGTCACGAAGCCGAACGTGATCCCGATCAATGTTCCGAGGACGATGATGAGCCTGAACTCGCGCCAGTTGGTTCCGGCATTCTCGCTGTGTTTCGTGGACATGGACGCATCCCGCAGGCCGACTCCGCGTCAGTAGCATGCCGCAACGGTATTGCCGATCGCCCGAAAGGGGTAGACAGGGAGGTCGCCCGGGCTAGCGCATCGGACGGACCCAGAGGGCCGCGTCAGCGAAAAGTGGGCCCGGTATTCGCTTGCGCGGCCCTTCGGGTCATTAGCGTGGCCCTTCGGGTCGCTTGCGCGGCCCGCTGGGTCCGCCTGATCCGATGCGCCGGTCAAGAGAAGGAGCCTCGGATGAATCCCAAAAGTGGTGTCCACTTTTCACGTCCGAGACTCTAGGGCGTCGCGGAAGGGCGCGCCCTCTGGTGCGCCGCGGGGGCGGCCGTGGATTGCGGCTGAGCCGAAAGGAACTTGGCGAACTCACCGAACGCGAGCCCGATCACCAGCCCAAGGACGATGACGATGGGCAGATCGTACCATGGGCGTCCAGTGATCAACGGAATCTCCATCGGCTGACGGATCGCCCGGGCGGTCGGCACGGTCGCAGCGCCGGCCGGGGACTCTGGAACTCTGCCGGAGGCAAGTCAATGGAGCGAGCTCA
Organism: Microvirga yunnanensis; assembly: GCF_025460875.1. Classification (NCBI taxonomy): domain Bacteria; kingdom Pseudomonadati; phylum Pseudomonadota; class Alphaproteobacteria; order Hyphomicrobiales; family Methylobacteriaceae; genus Microvirga; species Microvirga yunnanensis. Next base: position 73,423 of record NZ_JAMXFI010000011.1, on the reverse strand, counting down.
ATGGAACGCCCCCGCAGGAGGCGGCGCGATGCGCGGGGCCGCGGGCGCCGACGGACGGATGCGGGTTCGATCCTTCTATTGGTTCGCCGTCACGGTCGGTGAGGTCCGGCCACCGAGGGAGGCCCACGCCAGGCCCTCGTCGCCCTCGCGCTTGATGTAGGTATAGCCGGTCTTGTGCCACGGCAGGATGGCGTTGCGCTTGTTGTCGAGGATGAAGTCCCCGCGGTCGGTGCGCGCCATCATGACCGCGTGGCCGGCGCCGTCCTCGTCGATGACGACCGTCATCCGCAGGGCCCGGTGCGGGAAGCCGGCCTCGACGAGGCGCTTGCGCTTGACGAGCTGGTAATCCTCGCAATCGCCGTAGCCGTCCTCGGCGAAGTCCCAGACGTCCTCGATGCCCCAATGGTCGGAATCGGTCCTGGCCTTGATCGTCGCGTTGACCTGCTGGTTGACCCGGTTGAGAATCTGCCAGGTCTTCGCGGTCAGCTCGATGGTGGCGGGCTCGGACGGGTCGACCGCGCATTCGGACGGGTTTTGCTCGCAGAAGCGCACCCAGCCCATGATCGGCTTGGCGGCTCCCACCTTGGCGACCGGCTGCGTGACGGTCGGCAGGATGCTTCCGGTCTGCGTCTGCGCCTCGGCGGAAGCGGCCGCGACGGTCAGAGCGACGCAGACGGCGGCGAACCGGATCGCATGCCTGGACAATGGCCGAACGCTCAGAAGCTCGAAGAGAGGTCGCCGCATTGCCCCCACCGAAATGCCGTTAAGGATTTGTTCATCAAACCTGACACGGCGCGCCGGCGGCGCTCAAGGCGAAAGTTAAGCAAAGGTTAACGGGCCGCATCGGGGCCGCTGCGCGGCCGGCCGGCCGGCCGGAACGTTATCGCGCATCCACCGTTGTCGAGGCTCGACGGCAAACCAGGAGCGGACGGCGCCATGCCTCGCGAAGTCACCGACCCCGATGGCATCACGTGGACCTGCATCCAGGCCTTTTCAGGTCTCGGCAAGGATCCGGAGAAGGAGGAGGCCGCGCGTGTCGACGGGAAAGCCGACGCGTTCCAGGTGGTTTGCACCCCTTCCGGCGGCGCGCAGTCCGTCAGGCTCGAACTGCCCGGGGACTGGGAGCGGACGGCCTCCGACGAGGACCTGCTGGACCGGATCCGGACCCGGCTGGATCAAGACCGCTGACGGGGCGATGGCTTCGTCCTTGTCCCGCTGCCAGGACCACAGTCGCAACGAGTGCTCACGCCCGCACCTCACCCTCACTCCCACCCTCCGCGTCATGGCCGGGCTCGTCCCGGCCATCCCGCTTGTCTTGAGCCCGGCGCCTCTCAGAAGCGGGATCACCGGCACAAGGCCGGTGATGACGTGGAGAGGGTGACCATCGCCGTGGCGTGACCTTTCCCACGTCATGGCCGGGCTCGTCCCGGCCATCCCGATACGGAGAAGCGCGGCGCCTCTCGTATCGGGATCACCGGCACGAGGCCGGTGATGACGTGGAGGATGTATGACCCGGTGATGACGGGGAGGGTCCATGGGCCGGCGATAGACCGGGGGGCTAACGCCCCATCCGCACGATGCTCCACAACAAAAGCTCGAAGCATCGGGCTTGAGTTCGATCACACGTCCTATGCGCTAGGAGAAGCGCTCCAGGGACAACGCGTCATGGAAGCCCGACCGGCGGCCGGGCGCGGACGAGCGGTTCCAGGCAGGGACGTCGCTTGCCCCGGACTTCGACCGCTCGGCCGTGTCGCGGCCGAGATTCTGGGCGGCGATCACAGCCTCGACGCGGTTCCTGACATTGAGCTTCTGCATCAGCACGGTCATGTAATGCTTGACGGTCCTCTCGGTGATGCCCAGGCCGCCGGCGATCTCCCGGTTGGTCTTGCCGTCGAGCAGAAGCCGGACGATCTGGTGTTCGCGGGCATTCAGCGCGGGAGCCGGCACGGCGCTCTTGGCTCCGCCGGAGGCGCTCTTGACCCCGGAGGCGCTTCGGAGCGCGGCGTTGACCGAAGCCGCGAGCGTCGGGGACACATAGGTGTCGCCGTTGGCCACGGCCGTCGCCGCGCGGGAGAGCTCCTCCAGCGAGCAGGATTTCGAGACGTAGCCTCTCGCCCCGGCGGCGAAGGCGTCGATGGCCCGTTCCACGCCGAGGTCCGCCGTGAACACGAGAATCCCGATGCCCGGATGCTTCGATCGGATCTCGGCGATCGTGGCGGCGGTGCTTCCCTGCTTCGGCAGATCCAGGATCATCAGGGCGGGCCGAAGGCGCTCCGCAATGCCGATCGCGTCGCGGGCCGTGGAGCCTGTCGCCACGACGTCGAATAGACCCTGTGATCCGAGCACATGCGTAAGACCCTCGATGACGATCGGGTGATCGTCGACCAAGGCGAGCGAAACGAACGACATTGAAAACCCCCCGCGCGCAGCCTGGACGACCGGATGGGCCGCGTGGTCCTGGATGCGCGCCCTCGAAACGTAGCGACCGGCGTGAGGGGAGTCCCGGGACCGAACGGGCTAGGGGCGGTTCAGGAAGACGTACTCCCATAGGGGTAGGTCCCGCCGGAGCGCTCGCGCGAAGACGCCGCCCCACGGGATCGGTTGGGATATGAAGCGACGGACCTTGAAGGCGACGATCTCTTCCATGCCTGGAGCCGGACGCGGCATTCATCTTGTTGTGATTTATCTGCCGATGATTTCGAGGGGTGGCGGTCAGATCTGGACCAAAGTCTCGATTATTGCCGGCGCGAGGTCGATTGCAAGTCATACCGTGCCTGCTAAGCTCCTACGTCTTGGGGATGGGGCGGTCGTGTCCGAGTTGGCGTCGACAATGTGGATCAGGCGGGGGAGCGATGCCCCGTCGACGGTGAGCCTGACGCGCCAGTTCGTGGTGACGGGCGGGGTCATCATGTTCGTGGCCATGATCGCGGCCGGCCTGTTCGTGTCGGAGCATGCCACGCGAACGACGATCGAGAATACCGCGTCGGCCACCGCGCTCCTGATGGACAGCTTCATCTCGCCGCTCGCCCAGCCGCTGGCGGCCGAGGCGGTCCTGCCGGATTCCCGGAGAGGCGAACTGGATCGCCTACTCGGGGGCGATCTCTTCAGGCAGCGGTTCCCGCATCTCGAGATCTGGAAGGAGGGCGGCGGCGTCGCCTATTCGACGACCCCGGAGCTGATCGGGCGGCAATTCGCGCCGCCCGACGGGCTGACGACCGCATTGAAGGGCGACATTTCCGCCCAATACGCGAACCTCGATGCGAGCGAGCATACGGTTCGGGGATGGAACACCAAGTATCTCGAAATCTACGTTCCGATCCGCGAGCACCATTCCGGCCGCGTCATCGCGGTGGCGGAGATCCATGAAAACCCCCTCGGTCTCGACCGTGAGCTGCGGTGGCTGCGGCTCAAGAGCTGGGTTGCCGTCGCGTGCGCGACCGCCCTCATCATGCTCGGTCTGTTCGGGATCGTGTACCGGGGCAACAGGCTCATCCTGTCGCAGCAGCGCCAGCTGCGCGCGCGCCTGATCGACATCGAGCAATCCTCCCGGCACAACCAGGTTCTCAAGGAACGGGCCGAGCGCGCCTCGGGCCGGGTCGCGGAGCTGACGGAGAACTATCTGCGCCGGATCGGCGCCGAACTGCATGACGGGCCCGCTCAGCTGATCGGGCTGGCGGCGCTCGCGGTCGAGCATGTCCGGAGGGCCAGGACGCCGGACAGCCGGGAGGAAGAGCTCCAGGCGCTGGAATCGGTGCTCTCGGACGCTCTTCGCGAGATCCGGACCACGTCGAAGGGCCTGATGCTGCCGGACATCGAGCGCCTGCCGCTTCCGGAGGTCGTGAAGCGGGTGGTCTCCCATCATGAGCTGCGCACCGGCACCGGCGTGGCGGTCGATTGCGATGACGTTTCGCGTCCTCTCGCGCATGCCCTCAAGATCTGCGCCTATCGCTTCCTGCAGGAGGGCCTCAACAATGCCTTCCGGCATGCGGGCGGCCACGGTCAGGCCGTCTCGTGCCGGCTGAACGGAGACGCGTTGATCCTGGCCGTCGAGGACGAGGGACGCGGCCCGGGGAACGGCCCGGCGGCTCCCGAGCCCGGCCTGGGGCTCGTCGGCCTGCGCGACCGGGTCGAGAGCCTCGGCGGCGTCTTCCGCCTCACACGCCGCGCGGGCGGCGGAACCAGAATTGAAATGAGCGTCACGATCGCGGGCGATCGTCACGATCCGGGCGAGGGGCACAATGATTGACAGGTTGCGGGTCGCGGTGGTGGACGACCATGCGATGTTGCGGGCAGGGGTGATCCGGGCGCTCATGCTCGACGACACGATCGAAGTCGTCGGAGAGGGCGCGTCCGCGGCGGACGCGATCGAGCTGGCGCGGGTGCACAAGCCCGATCTGATCCTGCTCGACATCTCGATGCCCGGAGGCGGAATCGAAGCCGCCCGCGCCATCAGCGATCTTCCGGCCTCACCCCAGGTCGTCATGCTGACGGCGTCGGAGAACGACGACGCCGTCACCCGGGCGCTCGAGGCCGGCGCCGTCGGCTATCTTCTCAAGGGGATCAACGCGCCGGACCTGATCAATGCGGTGAAAACCGTGAAGGCGGACGGGTCCTTCATCGCTCCGAACCTGGCCCTCCGGCTGCTGTCGAACAGGATCCAGGCCGAAGCAAGGCCGTTTGCGACCCTCTCCGAGAGCGAGGAGCGCACGCTGCGGCTCATGTCCGCCGGACTGACCAACCGCGAGATCAGCGAGAGGCTCGCCGTGACGGAAAAGACCGTCAAGTTCCACGTCGGCAACATCCTGAGGAAGCTCAACGTCCGCAATCGGGTCGAGGCGGCGCTTCTCGCCAAACGGGAATGGGGCGAGGCCTGAAGAGCCGGCGCATCGTGCGAAAAACCGGGTCCGGTTTTTCGCCATCAACGATGCGCCAGCCAAGAGTCGAGCATCGGATCGATCCCGAAAGTGCATTCCACTTTTCGCGTCCGATGCTTCAAGCTTTTGTTGTGGAGCATCTTTTCACGCGAAACCGGTTCCCACTTTTGCGCCCGATGTTTGAGGCTTTTGTTTGGGAGCATCTTTTCACGCAAAACCGGTTCCCACTTTTGCGGCCGATGCTCGAGAGCTGTTTCCACTCGCGTGGAATCATCTCTCTTCTTTGGCGTGCCGCATTTTGAGCGGCGAACCGGATCCACTTCGCCGAAAAATGCTCCAGGCGGCCGGAACGAGGCGCGCCATCGATTCAGGCCTTCCGTTCGAAGGCCGGCCCCTGACCCGCCATCTCGGTCGAGATCAGGTCGAGCCGGCGTCTGAGATCGTACTGCCGGTGCTCGAACTCGTCCCGCAGATCGCCCAGCTCCCGGCGGAGCCGGTCGATCTCGGTTCGCAGGGGCCGAAAGGCGCCGGTCCGTGCGTGACCCGGCGATGGGGAACCCTCGGCGGTCAGCGCCCGGATCTTCCGAAGCGTCTTCGGCCCGAACCCGGGAAGCGTCAGCAGGAAGACGTCCGGCAGCTGCGCCAGCTCGGATGTCGACGGGCAGCGGCCATCGAACGCCTCCAGGATGCTCTCCTGGACGCGCCGGCTGAAATGTTTGATCGGAAAGAAGCCGTTCTCATGCATGGTGTCGACGCGTCCCGTAAGTGAGCGCGCAACTCTAATCAGAGTTTTTTCCTCTCGGGTGGGGTCCCATCCCAACGCGTCCTCATCCTACCCATGAGGATGACGCGCAGACGATCCCTTCGAGGGTGGGTCGGACCTTAGGCCAGCCCTGTCCCTGGTCCTTGGACCGCGGCGACTGGACCCAAGTCGGTCATGGTCTCGGACCAATGACTAAAGATTCGTTACCCCTTCATCCGATGCGGGCTTCCCGACCCTGTTCGACACTGTCGGTCAAGTTGCGGGCCTGTGGCCGAGAGCCCCGGTCGCCGCAATGCGCAGAGGAACAGCAATGTGGGCCGGGCCCACGCAAGGGGAAGCGTCATGGTCAATCTCGTCAAGCACGACCTCGAATTCATCCTGAAGCAGATCAAGATCGCAGAGGCGCATGCCAATGGCGGTGACCTGAGCAAGCTCGTGGCCGAGGCCGGCGGCCTCGATCCGAACGCGTCCACCACGCCGACCCAGGCGTTCCTGCTTCCCTACGGGTTGCGCAGCGTCGACGGCAGCTACAACAACCTCGTCGATGGACGCGAGACCTGGGGCGCCGCCGACCAGCCGTTCCCGGTGATGACGCCGCCCACTTATGTGAACGAAGGCGACGACAGGATGATGTTCGGCACGCCCGCCAACCCGGTGTGGCTGACGAACAACAATTATGCGCCCGGCTCGTCAACGGGATCGCCGATGCTGCCGCCGGGCACGGTCGTCGATGCCGACCCGCGCCTGATCTCGAACCTCATCGCCGACCAGACGCTGAACAATCCCGCGGCCATCGGGGCGGCGCTGACCTATGCCGGCATCACGGGCGCCGCCCAGCTCACCGCCATCCAGCAGATCCAGGCGGCCCGCGCGGCGATCGCCCAGGCGCAGGCGGAAGCCGGAAGCGCGCCGGCGGCCATTCCCGGGCTTCAGGCCGCCGTCGTCACGGCGGAGGCCGCCCTGGCCCAGGCCCAGGCCAATCTCGGCCAGGCCCAGGCGCGGGCTGCGACGGATCAGGCCGCGCACGCGACCGCCGCGGCGAAGCTCGCCGCCGCCCAGCAGGCCTACAACAACGCCAAGGCCGTTTATGAAGCCATGGGCGATACGCTCGGGATCGCCAGCCTCAACCTCATCGCGGCCCAGCAGGTCCTGAACCAGGGTCAGGATGCCGTCGATGCGGCCCAGGCCCAGGTGGCGCTCTCGGCGGCAGCGCTCGCAGCCGCCGGCAATGCCGTGACCCTCGCCACGACGGCGAAGACCGCGGCCGAGGCTGCCCTTTCCGACGCGAAGGCCGAACTGGCCAAGGACAATGCGGCTTACACGGCAGCCGTGAGCGCCCGTGACGCCGCCCAGCAGGCGCTCGATGACGCGCAGGACGTTCTCGACGCGCTGATCGCGGGCGGCGCCGACAATCTCGGCCCGGCCATCGCGGACGCTCAGGCCGCCGTGGCATCCGCCGAGCAGGCCCTGGCGCAGAGCCAGACGGCCGTGGACGCCGCGCTTGCGAAGATCGCCGTCACCCATGCGGCGATCGACGCGGCGGAGGCCGGCGTGGCGACCGCGACGGCCGCCCTCGCCGATGCCCAGGCTGCGCTCGCGCCCCTCCAGGCGAAGGCCAATGCCGACCAGGCCCTGCACGACACCGCCCTGGCGAATCTCGAAGCCGCCCAGGCGACGCACGATGCGGCTCTGGCCACGTACAACGCCATCATCCAGGGCGGCGTTCTTCCGACGGAGATGCAGGCCTTCAACGACGCGAACATCGCCTACCTTGCCGCGCAGGAAGACCTGAAGCTGAAGCAGGATGCGGAAGCGGCCGCCCACACGACGGCCGAGGCCTCCGCCGCGGCCGCCGACGCCGCCCAGGCCAACGTGGATGCCGCAACCCTCGTTCTGAACGGCGTCAGCGCGACCCTGTCCGCCGCCGAGGCGCAGCTGGCGGCGGACCAGTCCGCCCATCAGGAGGCCGTGAGTCTCCGCGACCTCGCTCAGACCGCGCTGCAGGATGCGCAGGCGGTGCTGAACGGTCTGAACGAGCAGAGCGACGCCTACGATGCCGCGCTGGCCGACGTTGCCGCGGCCGAGAAGGCTCTGGCGGACACCGAGGCCGCGGTAGACGCGGCTCTCGCGAAGGTCGGGCTTTCCGCCGCGGCGGTCGAGACCGCCGAGGGCAACGTGGCATCCGCCGCCACCGTCCTGGCGAATGCCCAGTCCAGCCTCGCCTCGGCGCAGCAGCAGCTGGCCGCAGACCAGCAATCGCATGCAGCCGCCGTGGCGGCGCTTGCCGACGCGGAGGATGCGCTGAACGACGCGCACGCCGTGTACGACTTCATGAGCGCCCAGCTCGTGAAAGCGGATGCCGACTACGGTGCCGCCCAGCAGGCCCTGACGGCCGGCCAGACCGCCGAGGCGGACGCCCGCGCGAGCGCGGAAGGATCGGCGGCCACCGTCGGCGCCGCGCAGACCGGCGTGGCGACCGCCACGACGGCCTTGGCCACGGCCGAGGCCGCCCTCGCAGACGCGGAGGGCGCCGCCCAGGGCGTCACGGCGGCCGAGACCGCCCTGTCCAACCTTCTCTCCCAGCTGGGCATCCAGATGGACGGCACCACCGTGCTGATCCCGAACGTCTCGCCCGACATCGGCGACTCGGCCCCCTACAACTCGCTGTTCACCCTGTTCGGCCAGTTCTTCGACCACGGCCTCGACCTGATCGCCAAGGGCGGCAGCGGAACGGTCTACATTCCCCTGTCTCCGGACGATCCGCTCTACAACCCGGCGACGCCTCACACGAACTTCATGGTTCTGACCCGCGCGGCCACGCCGAACGGCGAGAACACGAACCTGACCACCCCGTGGGTCGACCAGAACCAGACCTACACGTCCCATGCCTCGCACCAGGTCTTCCTGCGCGAATACACCACCGGCCCCGACGGCAAGCCGGTCGCCACCGGCCGGCTGCTCGACGGCGACCGGGGCCTCGCCACCTGGGCTGACGTCAAGGAGCAGGCCCGCGTCATGCTCGGCATCGACCTGACCGACGCCCATGTCACGAACGTTCCGCTGCTGCGCACGGATCCCTACGGCAACTTCATCCCGCACCCGCAGACCGGCTATGCCCAGGTGATCGTCGGGATCGGCCCTGACGGCGTCCCGAACACACCGGACGACATCGTGGTCTCGGGCACGCCGGGTTCTCCGGTGAGCCTCGCGAACGCGGTCCTCACCGGCCACGCCTTCCTCGACGACATCGCCCACGCGGCGGTGCCGGTCCTGGCCGGCGGGCTCCTCCAGAAGGACGGCGACGCCGGGATCGGCTACGCCAATGCGGACGGCTCCACGACCGGCCTCGTCAACTCGCGCGGCTCGAACACCGCCTACGACAACGAGCTGCTCGACGCGCACTACATCACGGGCGATGGCCGCGGCAACGAGAATGTGGGCCTGACCGCGATCCACCACGTGTTCCACTCGGAGCACAACCACCTCGTCGACCAGGTCAAGGCCCTGGCGCTCTCCACCGGCGATCTCGCCTTCCTGAACGAGTGGCTGCTCGTTCCGGTCGCCGCGATCCCGACCACCGAGGCCGGCAAGGCCGCCCTCGTGTGGGACGGCGAGCGTCTGTTCCAGGCCGCCCGCTTCACCAACGAGATGGAGTACCAGCACCTCGTCTTCGAGGAATTCGCCCGCAAGATGCAGCCCGACGTGGATGCCTTCGTGTTCGAGCCGTCGGTGGACATCAACCCGGCGATCTTCGCGGAGTTCGCCCAGGCCGTGTACCGCTTCGGCCACTCGATGCTCAACGAGACCATCGACACGATCACGGTCAACGGCCAGCAGGTCTCGATGAAGCTGTTCGACGGCTTCCTCAACCCGCTCGCCTTCGGGGCCACCGACGCGAGCGGCAACGTGGTGGTGGATCACGAGCAGGCCGCCGGCGCGATCATCCGCGGCATGTCCCGCCAGCACGGCAACGAGATCGACGAGTTCATCACCCACGTGCTGCGCAACCAGCTCGTCGGCATCCCGCTCGACCTCGCGGCCCTCAACATCGCCCGCGGCCGCGATCTCGGCCTGCCGACCCTCAACGAGGCGCGCGCCCAGTTCTACCAGATGGCCGGCCAGGACTCCCAGCTCAAGCCCTACGTGAGCTGGACCGACTTCGCCCTCAACCTCCAGAACTCCCTGTCGATCGTCAACTTCATCGCGGCCTACGGCAAGCACCCGCTGATCGAGGCGGCCATCACCATGGAGGCGAAGCGGGCCGCCGCGACCCTGCTGGTGTTCGGCGGAACCGGGGAGCCGGCCGACCGTCTCGCCTTCCTCAACGGCACCGGTGCCTGGAACGCCGAGAACTCGGGCCTCAACGACATCGATCTCTGGATGGGCGGCCTCGCCGAGAAGAAGATGGATTTCGGCGGCATGCTGGGTTCCACCTTCGCGTTCGTCTTCGAGGCGCAGCTGGAGGCTCTCCAGGATGCCGACCGGTTCTACTACCTGTCGCGCGTCCAGGGCCTCAACCTTCTGAACGAGCTCGAAAACAACTCGATGACCGACATCATCATGCGCAACACCGACCTCGGCGACGACGGCCGGACCGCGCTCCCGGGCAACATCTTCTCCACCCCCGACCACACGCTCGAGATCATCAAGTCGAAGCAGATCGGGGCGGATCCGGTCTGGGACAACCCGGTCCTCCAGGCGCTCTCGCCCCTGGTGGTGCGCAAGGACCTCGACGGTGACGGCGACGACGACGTGCTGATCTACAACGGCGGCGACCATGTGGTCATGGGCGGCTCGTCCGAGGACGACCTGATCGTGGCCGGCGAGGGCGACGATACGGTCTGGGGCTACGAGGGCAACGACACCATCGAGGCGGGCTACGGCGTCGACCTCATCCATGGCGGCGACGGTGACGACATCATCACCAATGCCGGCACCGACATCGGGGCGACCGACTTCCTGCATGGCGAGGGCGGCAACGACGTGATCCAGGGCGGCAGCGGCCTGGCGCTGATCTTCGGCAACCAGGGCCAGGACTTCATCATCACCGGGCCGGACGGGAAGGAGGCCTTCGGCGGCACCGGCAACGACTTCATCCTCGGCGGCGACGGCGGCGACGCCCTGCTCGGCAACGAGGGCGACGACTGGCTCGAGGGCGGGCCGCGCTTCGACAGCCTGTCGGGCGAGAACTCGGAGCTGTTCTTCAACTCCACCATCATCGGTCACGACGTGCTCAACGGCGGCGCCAGCGACACCGACTACGACGGCGAGTCCGGCGACGACATCATGTTCCAGGCCGAGGGCATCCAGCGCAGCAACGGCATGGCGGGCTTCGACTGGGCCATCCACAAGGGGGACAACGTCGCGGCGAGTTCCAATCTCGGCATCCCGATCTTCGACAACCAGGAGGCGTTCATCCTGCGTGACCGCTTCGACCTCGTCGAGGGTCTGTCCGGATGGAAGCACAACGACATCCTGACCGGACGCGTCGCGGCGGTGAACACCAGGGCGGAGGCCACCGGCACGGCCGCCATCCCGGGCCCGAACTCTCCGATCGACTCCTTCTCCAACGACCTGCTGCAGAAGAACGTGTCGCTCATCAACGGTCTGGACAAGCTGGTGGCCCACCTCACCCGCATTCCGGTGGTGGACGCCCAGGGCCGCCCGGTTCTCGACGCCAACGGCAATCCCGAGCTGATCGTGCTCGACACCTCCCAGGCCGCGGACATCATCCTCGGCGGCGGCGGCAGCGACACCATCAAGGGCTTCGCCGGCGACGACATCATCGACGGCGACCAGTGGCTGAACGTGCGGATCCGCATCACGACGCCGACCGGGGTCTACACGGCAGACGGGATGACCGGAAAGGTGTACCTCGAATCCCAGTATGCCTACGGCGCCCCGGTTCAGGGGGCAACCGCCCAGTTCGGCGGCAAGACCCTCGACGCCCTGATGCTCAGCGCGACCCTGAACCCGGGCCAGCTCAGCATCGTCCGCGAGATCGTCGACGGCGATCTGAACGACAGCGCCACCGACGTGGCGGTGTACGGCGACCTGCGGGCCAACTACACCATCACGAGCAACGCGGACGGCAGCATCACGGTCCAGCACGTGACCGTGACGGTCGAGACCGATCCGACCACGGGCAACAACCGGGTCTCGGACGGAACCGACCGCCTCTGGAACATCGAGAAGCTGAAGTTCGCCGACCAGGAGGTCAGCCTCACGCCTCCGAAGCTGTCGCTCCACGCCTTCGATACGGGGAATTACCGCGATGACTTTTCCCCCTCGAACTATCAGGGCACGGATGGAACGGTGAATTGGACCCCGGGCTGGGTGGAAACCGAAGACGACGGCAGCGCCACCAGCTCCAACGGCCAGATCCTCGTGAGCAACGGTTTCCTGCGCTTCGAGGACGGCAATGGCGCAACGATCACCCGGACGGTCAACCTCGCCGGAGCAGGGAGCGCCGTGCTCAGCTTCTCGGCCAACCCGGACAATCTCGAGAACGATGACTACGTCTCCGTGCAGTTCTCTGCCGACGGCATCACCTTCACCGAACTCGACCGGATCACGGGCAATGGCGTGGCCGAGAACCTATCCTTCAACCTGACTGGCCCGTTCTCGGCCAACGCGGCCATCCGGTTCGTTGCGACCTCGTTCGAGAACAGCTTCCTCAGCAATGACGTGGTGCAGATCGACAACGTCACGGTCGACTTCGCCAGGCCGGCTTCGGTCCCCACCGTGCACTACGAGACCACGTTCACGGAGGATCAAAGCCAAGTCGCGATCGCCAGCAATCCGGGGATCGTCGAGGATAGCGGTGTGCTGGTGTCCGCACGGGTCGTGCTGACCAATGCCCAGGCTGGCGACGTGCTGTCGGCACCGACGAACCTGCCAGGCAACATCACCCGCACCATCGACACCTCGGTTCCAGGGCAGATCACGGTAATCCTGACCGGCACGGAGACCGTCGCCAACTACCAGGCTGCCATCCAGGCCATCCGCTTCGAGAACACCTCGGAGAACCCGAGTGCGATTGATCGGATCGTCAACGTGACCGTCAATGACGGCTTCCTGAACAGCAACGTCGCCACCACGACCGTCAACGTCGTTCCCGTCAACGATGCCCCGGTGGTCAGCGGTGACAGCGTGTACACCAACTACACGACTGCCCCGTTCATCATCCCCGAATGGGCATTGCTGGCCAACGACACCGATGCCGAAGGTGCCACTTTGGACGTCACCGCGCTCAGCGCCGTCAATGGCCTGACCGCGTCCTTGGCGACCAATCTCGGCTCTGTCACACTGACAGATACCGGAACGGCTGGCGGCAGCTTCAACTACACTGCATCCGACGGTTCGGGCGCTGCGAATGCAACCGCAACGGGCGGCGTGACGGTCAACCGTGACACGACCGGTGCCATCAACGGCAACGGCAACGACAACATCCTGATCGGCGACGGGAGCAACAGCACCCTCACCGGCGGCCAGGGTGATGACCTGATCTTCGCAGGAGCTGGCAACGACACGGTCACCTGGGGCGTCAGCACGTTCCTGGGGTTCGAGATCGGCAACGATGGCCACGACTTCGTCGACGGCGGTGTCGGAAACGACCACTTCGTCGTCACGGGAAGCAACGCGGCCGAGGCCTTTGTGGTCTATGCCCGCAGCAATGTCCCAGCGGCGCTCGCTGCCGGCCTCAAGCCGGACACGGAGATCGTGATCACCCGCAATGGAAACGTCATTGCGGAACTCGACAACATCGAGGAGATCACCATCAACACCAGCGGCGGCAACGACACCGTGCAAGCCGTCGGCAACTTCGATCCCACGAGCCTGGCTTTCAGCACGATCACGATCAACGGTTCGTCGGACAACAATGTCGTCGACATCTCGCAGCTCACCTCGGCGCACCGGATCGTGTTCCGCACGAACGGCGGCAACGACACCATCGTCGGGACACTGCGGCCCCAGGACGTGATCGAACTCGAACCCGGCCGTACGCCGGACGAGTACGAGTGGGAGGAGAACGAGGACGGCTCCACCAGTGTCGTCTGCGCAAGCCACAGGATCACCTTCCGGTGCGAGGCGGGACGCAGGCCCGCCCTGGTCGAGGCCTCGGTGATGCCGGATCCGGAAACCCCGGTTCAGCCCGAGACGCCGGCCAATCCGGAGAACCCGGCGCAGCCCGGGACGCCGACCCAGCCTCAGCCGGCCGATCCGGTCCTCCCGGTCGACCCGGTCATCCCGGTCGAACCGGGCGTCCCGGCCAATCCCGGACCCTCGAGCGATCCGATCCCGGCCGCACCGGCTCAACCCGCGGCTCCCGCCAACCTCGTCCTCAAGGGCGGCTCGCGCAGCGAGACGCTCCGGGGCGGCGAAGGCGACGACCGGGTGGAGGGTGGCCGCGGCCACGACAGGCTCTACGGCGGCGGCGGTCGCGACGGGCTCCACGGCGGCGACGGCCACGACCGTCTCGACGGCGGTGCCGGCATCGACCGGATGGAAGGCGGCAGAGGCAACGACGTCTACGTGGTCGACGATGCCGGCGACCGGGTGATCGAGCGCAGCGGTCAGGGTGTCGATACCGTCAGGAGCAGCGTGTCCTACTCGCTGAATGGCACCCACGTGGAGAAGCTGATCCTGGCCGGGACGGCCGACCTCGACGGCACGGGCAACCGTCTCGACAACGCCCTGTCGGGCAATGCCGGCGACAACGTCCTCAAGGGCGGGGCGGGCCACGACGTGCTCAGGGGCATGGCGGGAGACGACATGCTCCTGGGCGGCTCGGGCCGCGACAAGCTCGCCGGAGGCGCCGGAAACGACGTGCTCCGGGGCGGGTCGGGCGACGACAGGCTGACCGGCGGCTCCGGCCAGGACAGCTTCGTGTTCGAGCGGGGCGGCGGCCGCGACGTGGTCACCGACTTCCGCGCCGATCACGACCGGATCGACGCGAGCCGGCTGTCCGGGGTGGATGAGCTGTCGGACCTGCACCTGACCCAGGTCGGCCAGGACACCGTGATCGAGCACGGCTCCGACATCCTGGTCCTGAAAGGCGTCACCGCGTCCGATCTCGACAACGGCGACTTCATCTTCTGATGCGGCCGACCTGAGATCGCGATGGCCCCGCCGGGAGAATGTCCCCCAATCCTCCCGGCGGGAACCTGACCCCGGATGCCGCCGCCCCCCTGGCGGTTCGCCGCCCCCTGGCGGGCCGCCGCCCCCCTGGCGGCATCCGGGTTCATCCTTCTTCTCTTCCGAGGAAACGGCCATGTCCCTTTCAGCATCCTTTTCATCCGCCAGAAGCCGCATCGGCCTGATGGCCTCATGCCGCGGCGCCCTGCTGGGGATCGCCCTGCTCAGCGGCCTGATCAACATCCTCTATCTCTCCGGCTCCCTCTACATGATGGAGGTCTACGACCGCGTCCTGCCGAGCCGGAGCATCCCGACGCTGCTCGGCCTGTCGGGCATCATCCTGGCCCTGTTCCTGTTCCAGGGCCTGTTCGACATGCTCCGCGGCCGCATCTTCGCCCGCCTCGGGGCGGCGTTCGACGAGGATCTGAGCCAGCGCGTCTTCCGCGGCCAGGTCCTGGCCCCCCTGCGCGACAAGGGCGAAGGGGACGCGCAGCAGCCCCTGCGCGACCTCGACCAGATCCGCGCCTTCCTGGCCGGCGGCGGTCCCTCGGCCCTGTTCGACCTGCCGTGGATTCCGCTCTACCTCTTCATCTGCTTCGCGTTCCATCCGCTGCTCGGCTGGGTCACGGTGGGCGGCGCGTCCGTTCTGGTGGCGATCACGATCCTGACGGATGTGCTGACCCGCAAGGCCACGAAGGCGGCGGTCGGCGCGGCCTCCCTGCGCAACGGCATCGGCGACGGCGCGCGCCGCAACGCCGAGGTGGTGCAGGCGATGGGCATGGCCGGCCGGCTCGGAGCGATGTGGGGGCAGGCCAACGCCCAGTATCTGACCCACCAGCAGGCGGCCTCCGACGTGTCCGGCGGGTTCGGGGCCTTCTCGAAGGTGATGCGCATGGCCCTGCAATCGGGCGTGCTCGGCGTCGGGGCCTATCTGGTCATCAACAACCAGGCGACGGGCGGCATCATGATCGCGTCCTCGATCCTGGTCTCGCGGGCGCTGGCGCCGGTCGAGCTCGCCATCGCGAACTGGAAGGGCTTCGTGTCGGCCCGCCAGGGCTGGGCGCGGCTGCGGGCCGCCCTCGCGGACGACCGCCCGCAGGCGCGGCCGCTCGCGCTTCCGGCGCCCCGCGCCTCCCTGTCGGTCGAGAACGCCGGATCGGGCGCCCCCAGGGGCCAGCGCTTCGCCGTGCAGGACGTTTCGTTCGAACTGAAGGCCGGCATGGGCCTCGGGATCATCGGTCCGAGCGCGTCCGGCAAATCCTCGCTCGCCCGCATGCTGGTCGGCGTGTGGCCGACCTGGCGCGGCAAGGTGCGTCTCGACGGGGCCGCGCTGGAGCAGTGGCTGGCGGAGGACCTCGGCCGGCACATCGGCTACCTGCCGCAGGACGTGGAGCTGTTCGCCGGAACGGTGGCCCAGAACATCGCGCGCTTCCAGGCCGACCCGAAGCCGGAGGACGTGGTGCGGGCCGCCCAGGATGCGAACGTGCACGAGATGATCCTGCGCCTGCCGCAGGGCTATGAAACCCAGGTCGGGGAGGGCGGGGCCGCGCTCTCCGGCGGGCAGCGCCAGCGCATCGGCCTGGCCCGGGCGCTTTACGGCGACCCGTTCCTCGTGGTGCTCGACGAGCCGAACTCCAATCTCGACAACGACGGCGAGCACGCCCTGACCCGGGCGATCCAGGGGGTGCGCGAGCGGGGCGGGATCGTCGTGGTCATCGCGCACCGCCCCAGCGCCCTGGCCGGCGTCGACCACATCCTGGTGCTCGACGAGGGCGCGGTGCGCAAGTTCGGCCCCAAGGAGGAGGTTCTCAGCAGCGTCCTGCGTCCGGTTCCGGCCGGCGCCGTCCATCAACCCAATGCGGCCAGGTCCGCGTGAACCCGGGGAGCAGCGTCATGAGCAGCACCATGAAATCGACCGCCCGCCAGTCCATCCGCCGCCATACCATGTTGGCCCTGGGAGGCGTCGCCCTCCTGGTCGGCGGCCTGGGCGGCTGGGCCTGGACGACGGAACTGTCCGGAGCCGTCGTGGCCCCCGGCACCGTGGTGGTGGACAGCCATGTCAAGAAGGTCCAGCACCCGACGGGCGGCGTGGTCGGGGAGATCCTGGCCCGCGACGGCGACCGGGTCCGGGCCGGGGAGGTGGTCGTCCGTCTCGACGAGACCGTGGCGCGCGCGAACCTCGCGATGGTGGCCAAGAGCATCGACGAGATGATCGCCCGTAAGGCCCGGCTCGAGGCCGAGCGGGACGGGGCCGACGCGATCCGCTTCCCGGAGGATCTCGTCTCCCGCGCCCATGAGCGGGACGTGGCCGACCTGATGGGCGGCGAACGCCGGCTGTTCGACAGCCGGCGCGAGGCGCGCGCCGGCCAGAAGTCGCAGCTGCGGGAGCGGGTCGCGCAGCTGGCCGAGCAGATCGACGGCACCAGGCTGCAGGCATCGGCCAAGGCGGACGAGATCGACCTGATCGCATCCGAGCTCACCGGGGTTCAGGAACTGTGGAAGAAGAACCTCGTGCCGATCACCCGCGTGACCTCGCTCAAGCGTGAGGAGACGCGGCTGCGCGGCGAGCGCGGACAGCTGATCTCGACGGTGGCGCAGGCCAAGGGCAAGATCAGCGAGACCGAGCTCCAGATCCTCCAGATCGACCAGGACCTGCGCAGCGAGGTCTCCACGGAGCTGCGCGAGGTGCAGGCCAAGATCGCCGAGTTCGTGGAGCGCAGGGTCGCGGCCGAGGACCAGCTGAAGCGCATCGACATCCGGGCGCCCCAGAACGGCATCGTGCACCAGATGGCCGTGCATACGGTCGGCGGCGTGATCGGCCCCGGCGATACCCTGATGCTCGTGATGCCGGAGGGCGACGACCTGTCGATCGAGGTCAAGGTCGCCCCGCAGGACATCGACCAGCTCCGGCAGGGGCTCGACACGGTCCTCCGGCTGTCGGCCTTCAACCAGCGCACGACGCCGGAGATCAAGGGGCACGTCACCCGGATCGCCGCCGACCTCGTGACCGACGAGCGCAGCGGGATGTCCCATTATCCGGTCAGGATCGCCATTCCCGACAGCGAGTACGAGCGCCTCGGGACGGCGAAGCTCCTGCCGGGCATGCCGGTCGAGGGCTTCATTCAGACGGGCTACCGCACGGTGTTCTCCTATCTCACCAAGCCCCTGGCCGACAACCTCAAGCGCGCCTTCCGGGAGGAGTGATCCCCGCAGGGCACGGCCCGGAGGAGGCTGTTCCGGCGAGAGGCCCCGCGCCGACCTTGCCAGCCACATGGGCCTCCCTTAAGGTTCGAGGGTGGCCCGGACCGGACGATCCGGGCAGAAAGCCACATGTCACCCGCGAATTGCCACCCGCGAATTGCCACCCGCGAACTCCCGCCCTTCGGATGCAGCCTTTCCTCTCAGATCCCGATGACGAAACGCTGCGGAGCATCGTGGAGGCGCTCGCCGATTCCGGGCAGGCCGTGTCCCTCTACGATGCCGAGGACAACCTCCGCTACGCCAACGAGACCTATCGGGGCATGTTCCTGCGCGGCTACGAGGGTCCCTTCACGTTCAGCGACATCCTCCGGCATGGCGCTGCGAACGGTTTCGGCGTCAGGATCGACGACGGCGACGTCGAGGCTCTGATCGCCCGGACGCTGCCCCGGCGCAGGACCTCCCGCCGGAAGTCCTTCGAGACGGATCTCCTCGACGGCCGCTGGTTCTGGATCGAGCACACGGTGCTGCCCAACGGATGGGTGATGACGGTCGGGACGGATGTATCCGCCCTGAAGCATAGCGAGAAGTCCCTGCGCCAGGCCCACGATGCGGCGCTCCTGGCCTCGCGGACGGATCTGCTCACCGGCCTGCCGAACCGCCGCTACATCCTCGAACTCCTCGACGAGGCGCTTTCGGCGGGACGGCTCTCCGGCGCCGGCCTGTGCGCGGCCATCATCGACATCGACCGGTTCAAGCTGGTCAACGACACCTATGGCCACGAGGCCGGAGATGCCGTTCTCCGTCACTTCGCGCAGGTCTTCCGCGACAAGCTCCGGCCCGGCGATCACCTCGGACGGATCGGCGGCGAGGAGTTCCTGCTGCTGCTGCCGGACGTCCGCCTCAACGATGCGGCCCGGCTGCTCGACGGGATCCGGTCGGGCTTCGCGCCGGCCATGCTGCCCGACCAGGCGACGCGCCGGCCGGTCGCGTTCAGCGCCGGCCTCACCGAGGCCCTGCCGCAGGACGATCGAAGCACGATCCTCTACCGGGCGGACCGGGCCGTCTATGCCGCGAAGGCGGAGGGACGGAACTGCACGCGGATCGGCCTGGAGTCCGGAACGCTCGCCCCGCCCCCGGCCGGGCCTTAGACCTGTTTCCACTCCCGTGGAACCAGCTCTCTTCTTTGTCGAGCCGCATTTTTTGACGGTGAACCGGATCCACTTCACCGAAAAATGCTCTAGAGCCTCGGACCCGATGCTCCCATCTTGAAGCGGCGCATCGTTGAGTGCGGACCAGCTTTCGTCCGCGGGATGCGCCCGGCGGTTTTCCGATCGCGTTCGCCGGGACAAGCCTGGTAACAACACCCTCCCACGTCATGGCCGGCCTTGTGCCGGCCATCCCGATCGGAAGGGCACGGCGCCTCTCGTATCGGGATCACCGGGACAAGCCCGGTGATGACGTGGAGAAGGTGGCAAGGGCCGGCACCAACACCCTCCGCACGTCATGGCCGGCCTTGTGCCGGCCATCCCGATTAGGTGAGGCTCGGCGTTCCGGACGATCGGGATCACCGGGACGAGCCCGGTGATGACGGGGAGGGTGGCATGAGGCGGTGACAACATCCTCCCGCGTCATGGCCGGCTTTCGTCCGCACGATGCACTCGCCCCGGGATCGATGACCGGCGGCCCGCGCCCGGTCCCATCGTCGTCACGGCCGTTCGCGTGCGAGGACTCAAGGAGCCGGAAGGCGCCTCAGTTCTTCGGCTTCTCCAGCACCGGGAACTTGATCCCCAGCTGATCGAGATAGGTCGCGTGCTTCGACGGGTCGTAGTAGTACTTCTTCATCTCGGGACGGTACCGCGCCATGACGTCCGCGTTGATCTGCACCTGGGGCTTGTCCTCGGCCGAGATCATCGAGACGTATGTCTGGTTCTTCTGCTGCTCGTTGGTGAAGTAGCCCTTCGCCTGCGCCAGCAGATTTGGCTGCGCCAGCAGGTCGATGCCCGTCATGGCGATCACCTTCGCGCCGGCGACGACTCCCTTGTGGGCGATCAGGGTCGCCATGGACATGGCGTTCGACCAGTGATGCCCAGGCAGGTTCGGGATGTTCGCCGGATAGTTCAGCGTGATCGTCGGCACGGTCCAGGAGATGTCGCCGATGTCGTCCGAACCGCCGCTCTCCGGCTTGTCGGCGGGCGGCTCGAGTTTCTTCACCGTGGTGGCGAGCCCTTCCTCCTTGCCCTTGACGGTGCGCTGCACCGCTCTGGCAAAGGCCTGTTCGTCCTGGGTCCATTGCGGCATGCCGACCTGCTGGATGTTGGCGTAGGCGGCTTCCGCCATCCCTCACGACCGGGAGAGCCTCTGGAAGCATGATTTGGCGTAACTCTTGCCGCCACGCTGAAACCCATCGCGGGATCAGCGGTTCCTCTCGTTAACGTATGTTATTCCGGCGCAGCCCGTGCGCCGGGACCGGCACCAGGACATGAAAACCCGAAGGAGTGAGCCGATGTCCCACGACGCCCCAGGCGACGCGCGTCTGCCCCATGTCAACGATCTCCATCCACGCGTCGCGACCTTGATCATCGGGCGGGCCTTCGCCGAATCCTACCGGGATGTGATCGATGCGCCGATCCCGGACAGGCTCGTCGCGATCCTGCGCCAAATGGAAACCAGCGAGGCTGATCATGACCGCTCTCCAGCCTGAGCCCCATCTCGCCCTGATCGTCGAGGACGACCCTGAGGTCCGCGCTCTCGCGGCCGTCCTTCTGGATGAGACAGCCCTCGAGGTGTTGGAGGTCGAGAGCGCAGAGGCAGCGTTGCAGTGCCTCCAGGAGCGCGGCGGCGAAGTGGCGATGATGTTCGCCGATGTGCGGCTTCCGGGAGAGATGGACGGCGTTCAGCTCGCCAGGGCCACGTGCAAGCTCTGGCCGACGATCCGGATCGTGCTCACCTCCGGAGATCCCGTTGTCCAGGCCGATGATCTGCCGGACTGCGTGACCTTCATGCCCAAGCCCTGGCGTGGCCTCAACGTGTTGGTCCAGGCCGAGAAAGCGATCAATGACCCTCAGCCGCCGGTGACGTGACGAGGCCGCGTCGCGACCTCACGCCCGCCCACCCCGTCATGGCCGGGCTCGTCCCGGCCATCCCGATTGTTGAAAGCGCGGTGCTTTCCTGCGTCGGGATCACCGGCACGAGGCCGGTGATGACGTGGAGGGTGGCGGGAGGGCCGGGCTTCCGCTGTCGTTTTAGAGCTTGCGGTCGCCGGGCAGGCCGGTGGTGCCGGTGCCGCGGACGTTGCGGTCGTCCTCAACGTCCACTTCGGTCTTGCGCACGGTGTCGGAAACCGTCTCGGTGCGCTGATCGGCTTCCTTGCGCACCACGACCTCCTCGACCACGCGCGCCTCCTTCGAGACGACGGCTTCTTCGCCGCGCTCCTCGACCTCGATGGTGCGCTCCTGGAACGGATCGCCGCTGATGGCGCCAGCCTGGGTCGTGCCGGAGACCGGGCGGCGCTCCACGTCGACGCGCTCCTCGCGCAGGGTGACCTGCTCCTGCACGGGCCGTTCGACGACACGGGCGTTGATGCGCACGCGGCCGCGATTCACCTCGCGCTTGCCGACATGCAGCTCTTCCTCGGCGACCGGGATCACCTCATCGGTCTGCCGCGCGGCGGCGGAAGTGCGGTCCGTCAGCCCGGCGGCGGATGCCGCACCGGCGGGTGCGGCAGAAGCCGTGCCGGCCGTCGTGGCGCCGGCGCCGGTCCAACCCTCGGACCGCCAGGTGGTCTCGCGCTCGTCGAAGTCGACCGTGCCCTCGTCGTCGAGGATGTCGACGATCCGGTCCACCTCGGCCTCGGAGGCGCGCACGGTCACCAGGGCGCCGCCGCGGCGGATGCCCTCGGCATAGGCATGGGCGTCGTTCTCGTCGACGCCGGCATCGATCAGCGCACCCGCGACGCCGCCCACGGCGGCTCCGGCGCCGGCGCCCACCAGCGTGGAGACCAGCCACCCGGCCGCCACCACGGGGCCGAGCCCGGGAATGGCCAGCATGCCGAGGCCGGCGAGAAGCCCTGCGCCGCCGCCCGCCAGGGTGCCCACGGTCGCGCCCGTGCCGGCGCCGTCGCCCACATCGTCGTCATGATGGTTGGTGCCGTCGAACGTCCGGCCGGCATGGGACGAGTAACGGTCGCCTTCGTTGCTGGCGACGAGGCTGATGTCGCGCTGCGGGACGCCTGCCGACTCGAGGCGGCGGACCGCCTCGGAGGCGTCCTCGTACTTGTCGAAGAAGGCCGTGATGGTTTTGCTGGTCATGTCTGTTCCACTTCTTGCGAAAAAATCCCCGGCGGTCGGCGGCCGGACGGGTGTCGTCACGAATGCCGGATGGGCTCGCGATTATTGAGCCTGCACGGTGCCCTTGTAGTCGATGGCGACACTCGCGGACTTGCCGTCGCGCTGCGCCTTGCCGTGCCAGATGCCCTGATCGTCCTTGCGCAGCTCGGTGACGTTGCTGAAGCCTTGCGCTTCGAGGCGGGAGCGCGCCTGCGCCTCGGTGAAGCTGTTGGCGCCTGGCTCGACGGCGCCCGTGGTCTGCGGGCTGTCGGCCGGCTTGTGAGTAACGGCGGGATTGGACGAGCCGTTGCCGTTCATCGGCTGCGCGGCCGAGGACCCCGAGCTTTGAGAGTTCGTGGATTGGGCAACGGCGCCGGTGGCCAGGGCCGACAGGACGGCGAGTGTTGTGAAGCCGAGACGGATCAAGGTTCTTCTCCAGTGTTGTAAGCGCGTAGCCTCTCAATGTGCGGGCTCCAGGACGGTTCCGAGTGCCAAGCTCGTGAAGCCCCTGTCGCGGGCCCGACGCGCGCGGCGGCCCCTGTCTCACCGGAGGACAGGCGACCCGGTTCCCTGCAGGCCGGCGCCGTTCGGGCTCCGGCCGGTGAGGGATCGACGCCACCGGCCGAGTCCGGCCGGCGGTCCCGGCCTCCCTCGGTCCCGCGCTCCCTGGGAGTTCATTCCGGGCTTAACCCATGTTAACGTTGCGGCAGGATGCGGTGCCGGATCGCCCCGAGGGCCTCGTCGTCGATCCGGCCGGGAGGCGTGTCATGCATGACGTGAGCCCCATCGGACTGCATGCGCGGCTCCTGCCGCGGCCGCAGCGGATCGCGCATTGGGTCAATGGCGCCGTCACCGGGACGGCCCTGATGTCGTTCCTGGTCGCGGCCGTGGTCCTGCTCTGGCAGGCCCAGCACGAGAGGCATGACCTGATCCACCGGGGGCTCGCGGCCGCGGCGGCCGCTGCCGTCATGGTGGAGCGCGAGACGCAGGCCCTCGGCAACACGCTCAGAGGCCTGTCGCGATCGCCGCTGCTCGAGGCGGACGATCTCGCGTCCTTCCGACGCCAGCTCGCCGCGACGCCGCGCCCGGAGGGCTCCCGCTTCATCCTCTGGACGGCGCGGGGCCAGCTTCTCAATACGGGCATCCCGGCCGGCGCGCCCATGCCCCCCGTGCCGGACGAGCCGGGGGCGGAGGAGCGGATGGCGCGGCTGCGGCAGGCCGGGCTCCTCCTGTCGGAGCGGCTGCGCAGCCCCCTGGACGGACGGTGGGTCGTCGCCGTGAGCCTGTGGCTCGGCCATCCCGGGGACGGACCCGACCGCGCGCTCACCCTGGTGGTGCCCGAAGAGCATCTCGCCGCGGCCGTGCAGGATGCGGTTGCCGCCGACGGCTGGCGCACGCTCATACTGGACCGCAGGCTCCAGCCGCTGGCGGGGCCGGCGCTGCCGCCGGACGTGGTCGAGCGGCTGTCCGGCCGGGAGCCGGGCGGGCATTTCACGGCCGGCGCCGGCGACGGCCGGACGATCGGGGCCTTCTCCCGGTCGGGCGCGTCGGGCTACACCGCTCTGGCGCTCGCCCCGGCGGCCCTTGCCGAAGGCCCGGTCCGCCAAGCCCTTCATCGCATCGCCCTGGCCGGCTCCGTGCTGCTCCTGTTCGGGATCGCTTCGGCCGCGGCGCTGATGCGCCGGGTCGGCCCGGTCGATGCGCTCCGGGCCGACGCGGCGGCGACCCGGGGCGAGCTTGCCGCGGCGAACGCCCGGCTCAACGCGATCCTGGAGAGCGTGAGCGACTGCCATTTCACCCTCGACCGCAGCTACCGGATCACCAACGTGAACGCGGCGGCCATGCGGTGGTGGGGGCTGCCCCGCGGCCCGGCATCGGGATGGTCCTACTTCGCCCTGGTGGGGCACGACGCGGCGATCGACGAGGCCCTGAAGCAGGCCATCGAGCACCGCAGGGAATTCCGCGGCGAGCTGCCGTCGCTCTACCATCCGGGCCGCACCATCGATTACAGGGTCTATCCCTCGGCGGAGGGCGCCAGCATCTTCTTCAGCGACGTCACGGAGCGCAACGCGGCCCTTCTCGCCATCCGGGAGGAGCGCGAACTCCTGCAATCGTCCCTGGATGCGCTGTCGGCGCACGTCGCCTTCCTGGACGAACGCGGCACGATCCTCGCGGTCAACGCGGCCTGGCGGCGGTTCGCCCGGGACAACGGACTCGGCGACCCGGCGCACGGGATCGGGGCGAGCTATCTCGCCGCCTGCGCGGCCGAGGCGCCGATCCTCAGGGGCATGGAGGCCCTGATCGCCGGCACGGACACGCAGTTCCGCACCGTCTATCGCTGCGACTCCCCCGAGGGCCGCCGCTGGTTCCAGCTTCGGGCGAACCGCTTCCTGGCGGGCGGAAAGGTCCGGATCATCGTGGCCCACGAGGACATCACCGACGTGATCGACGCGCGGGTGGCCATGGGCGAGATGTCGGAACGCCTGCTCACGCTCCAGGAGGAGGAGCGCCAGCGCATCGCGGCCGAGCTGCACGATTCCACCGCGCAGCACCTGGTGGCGGCGGGCCTGCACCTGATGCAGGTCGACCCCTTCGTCGAGCGCTCGGCCGGCAAGCGGATCATCGACGAGATCGACCGCTCCCTCGAAACGGCCCTGAAGGAGCTCCGGGTCTTCACGTACCTGATGCATCCCCGCGAGCTGGCGACCGAGGGGCTGGCCGGCGCCGTGCGCTCGTTCGCGGCCGGCTTTTCCGACCGGACGGCGCTCCCCGTCGCGGTGCGGGTCGCCGAGCGGATCGACGGCCTTCCGCTCGACCTCCAGCGGACCCTGCTGCGCCTGGCCCAGGAAGCCCTGACCAATGTGCATCGCCACGCGGGGGCGAGCCGGGTCGTGGTGGCGCTGCGCATGACGTCCGGCGGCGTGATCCTGTGCATCGGCGACGACGGGCGCGGCATGCGGCGCGCACCGTCCTCGGGCCACCAGACCCTGGGCGTTGGCATTCCCGGCATGCGGATCCGGCTGCACCAGTTCGGCGGCAGCCTGCGCATCCGGAGCAGCCGGCGGGGCACGGTCGTACGGGCCTTCGTCCCGCATGAGGGCTGGACCGTCATCGGCCGCGACGCGCCGCGGGAGACGGGTCCGGCCTGGCCGGCACGACGGGCGGAAGACTAGGGCATCGGACCCGAAAGGGGACCCGCTTTCGGTCCGATGCTCCACTCTTGACCGGCGCATCGTCCGGGACCCTGTCTCGACCGCTCGGCCGGATGGTCACCCTCCCACGTCATCACCGGCCTTGTGCCGGTGATCCCGATCCGGTGAAGCGCCGCGCCTCACCGTATCGGGATGGCCGGCACAAGGCCGGCCATGACGTGGGAGGGTGGCAGGAAGGGTGGAGGATGGCAGGAAGGGCGGAGGGTGCCATGACGGGGGAGGGTGTTCGCACCGCCTCATGCCGCCGTCTCCACGTCATCACCGGGCTCGTCCCGGTGATCCCGCTTGTCTGAAGCGCCGCACCTCACCGCATCGGGATGGCTGGCACAAACCCGGCATGACGTGGGACGGTGGAGCGCGATCCGTGAGTGGCGCGGACCTGGAGCATCGGACGTGACAAGGGGACCCAGGTTTGGGACCGAGGCTCCACTCTCGGCTGGCGGATCGTTCGGGCTACGAGCGCACCCGGCCGGGTTCGCACGATGCGCTAGGTGTTTTCCTCATGCTCTTCGGGGTTTTCCCCAGGTGCCGTGGTGGTGGTTTCGCGCTATGGAGGGATGTTCGCAGGAGAGCGGTGTCATGGTGCGGATCCTGATCGCCGACGACCACGACGTGGTCCGTTCCGGGCTCCACACGATCCTGAGCGCCCAGCCGGGCTGGGAGGTCGTGGCCGAGGCCGAGAACGGCCGCCAGGCCGTCCAGCTTGCCGGCGAGACGCAGCCGGACGTGGCCATCCTCGATTATCAGCTCCCGCTTCTCAACGGCGTCGACGCCACGCGCGAGATCCGCGCCGCCCAGCGCCAGACCGAGGTGCTGATCTTCACCATGCACGAGAGCGAGCCCCTGCTGCGGGAACTGCTTCAGGCCGGCGCGCGGGGCTACCTGCTCAAGTCCGATGCCCGCAGGTTTCTGATCGCCGCGGTGGAGTCGCTCTCCCACCACAAGCCGTTCTTCACGGGAAAGATCTCCGAGACGCTTCTGAACGCCTATCTGGCGCAGGGCCACGCGGCCGACGGCGCCCTGACCACCCGCGAGCGAAGCGTGGTCCAGCTGATCGCCGAGGGGCACAGCAACAAGGAGGTGGCCCAGATCCTGGGAGTCAATCTCAAGACCGTGGAAAGCCACCGGGCCGCGGCCATGCGCAAGGTCAACGTCAACTCCACCGCCACCCTGGTGCGCTACGCGATCCGCAACAAGCTCGTCGAACCGTAGGCGGTTCGCCCGAATCCGGCCGGGGCTTCATTCCCGAGGGGATCGGGTCTCTCGTCGCCCGCGGCACGGAGCAGGCGAAAGAATGGCCGGACCACCATGGGCAACGGAACCCTTGCACCTGGCAGGTCGAATTTGGCAGGTCGAATTCCGGGAGGCCGAATCCCGGCGTCCTGCGCTTTGCTGTGAGCCGCCAATGAACCGTCCTGCACGGGCGGCTGGAACCGAGCCGGGATCCACCACAAGCCGCGATCGCGGCGCCGGCCAATCGGACGAGAGGGTCTCGGCAGCGTTCTGGACGGCCGTGGAGCGGAATTCGTTTCGCCGAGGGCCTGTCGGTCCGCGTCATACCCTTACGAGGGTTCGAACCTGGAACATGATGCGCTCAGCAGTCCGAGAGCCGGCATCCAGAACTCTCACCTGGATGTGAGGGGAGGCCTCTCAAGTCTTTGAAAGAAGAGATGGCTGGGGGACCTGGATTCGAACCAAGACTAACGGAGTCAGAGTCCGCTGTTCTACCATTAAACTATCCCCCATCGAAGCCATGGGAACCCCTTGCCTTGTCTGGATCGTGTCTCAGCATGTCAGGCGGGGTTCGGAACCGGCGTCGCGGTTGGCGGTGAGATAGGGGGCTTTTGACGCGTCGTCAAGCCTTCAAATCGATCCGGGCCGAGCCATCCCCTGGGCAACCCCTTACGGGTCGAGCGAGCCGCCTTCCGGCCCCGCGTCCAGGTCGAGGTCCGACCGGAGGCGCGATTCGTCCTCCGCGGCCTCGGCATCGGCGGCGATGCGCTCGTAGCGGTCGAGAGCCCCTTGAAGGATGTAGGCGGCGGCCATCTTGTCGACCGCATCGGCCCGCTTGGCCCGGGAGGCGTCCGCGTCGAGGAGGGTGCGGGTCACCACCATGGTGGACATCCGCTCGTCCCAGAACAGGACCGGAAGGGGCAGGAGGGGCTTCATGTTGCGCACGAAGGCGCGGGTCGCCTGCGAACGGGGGCCCTCCGTGCCGTCCATGTTGAGCGGCAGGCCGAAGACCAGCCCGCCGACCTCGTAGCGGGCGGCGAGATCCTTGATGCGGCCGACATCCGGGGTGAACTTCACCCGCTTGATCGTCTCGAGCGGCGTCGCGATCCGCCGCTCCACGTCGGAGAGGGCAAGGCCGATGGTCTTGGTGCCCAGATCGAATCCCATGAGGCGGGCCCGTGGCGCCAGCCCGTCGATGAAGGCGACCAGTTCGTCGTCGCGTGAG
Organism: Microvirga yunnanensis; assembly: GCF_025460875.1. Classification (NCBI taxonomy): domain Bacteria; kingdom Pseudomonadati; phylum Pseudomonadota; class Alphaproteobacteria; order Hyphomicrobiales; family Methylobacteriaceae; genus Microvirga; species Microvirga yunnanensis. Next base: position 45,452 of record NZ_JAMXFI010000011.1, on the reverse strand, counting down.
ATCATGGACCGTCTCCTCGTCGAGCCTGCCGGATCCAGCCAGTACAGGGGAAGTCGCTCCGCGTCGAGATCAGGCTGCGCGGCTGGCCGGATCGGGAGACGATGGGGCGGGAGTTGCGCTGTCGGCGCGGGACCGCAGGGCTTCTCCCGATTGCGTGAACAGGTGGCAGGATTCCCGGTCGAGCTCGAGGCTCACCGTGGCCCCGACCGCATGCCGCGCGTTGCCCGGCTCGCGCAATGTCAGGCGGCGGCCCTGGCCCACATCCACGTAGAGGAGATGGTTCTCGCCGAGCTCCTCCACCAGCTCGACCGTTCCCGTGAACGAACCCTGAGCGCTCACGCGCACATGGTCGGGCCTCACCCCGAGCGTGACGGGATCGCCCGGCCGGACGCCCTCGGGTGCCAGGGGGAGGGCGAGGGTGCCGCCGCTCGGCAGCGCGACCGTCACCTCGTCCGGCCCGACGCCCGCGACCGGGCAGGGGATGAAGTTCATCTGCGGCGAGCCGATGAAGCCGGCCACGAACAGGTTGGCCGGACGGTGATAGAGCTCGAGCGGCGTGCCGACCTGCTCGATCCGTCCCGCATTGAGCACCACGATCCGGTCGGCGAGCGTCATCGCCTCCACCTGATCGTGCGTCACGTAGATCATCGTGGCACGGGTGTCCGTGTGGAGCTTGGCGATCTCGATGCGGGTCTGGACGCGCAGCGCCGCGTCGAGGTTCGAGAGCGGCTCATCGAAGAGGAACACCTTCGGATCGCGCACGATGGCGCGCCCGATGGCGACGCGCTGGCGCTGGCCGCCGGAGAGCTGCCTCGGCTTGCGGTCGAGCAGGGCATCGATCTGGAGCAGGCGCGCAGCCTCCCGCACCTTGGCGTCGATCTCGGATTTCGAGGACTTCGCCAGTTCCAGGCCGAAGGCCATGTTGTCGTAGACGCTCATGTGCGGATAGAGCGCGTAGGACTGGAACACCATGGCGATCCCGCGCTTGGCCGGCACACGGTCGTTCACGCGCTCGCCGCCGATGAAGAGATCGCCCGCCGTGATGTCCTCGAGGCCCGCGATGAGCCGCAAAAGGGTCGATTTCCCGCAGCCGGACGGGCCGACGAAGACCACGAACTCGCCGTCGCCGATATGGAGATCGACGCCGTGCACGACCTTCACCCGGCCGAAGGATTTCTGCAGGTTCTTGAGGACGACGTCGGCCATGGCCTGGATTTCCTTGAACTAGCCCTTCACCGCGCCCGCCGTCAGCCCGGCCACGATCTTGCGCTGGAACAGGAGCACCAGGGCGATGATCGGGATGGTCACGACCACCGACCCGGCCATGATGGTCCCCCAGGGCAGCTCGTAGGCGGTCGAGCCGCTCATGAGGGCGATGGCGGGCGGCACCGTGCGGCGCTCGTTGGTGAGCGTGAAGGTGAGGGCGAAGAGAAACTCGTTCCACGACACGATGAAGGCCAGGAGCCCCGTGGTCACGGCGGCCGGGGCCATGAGCGGCAGGAACACGCGCCGCACCACGATCCACGGCGTCGCCCCGTCCACGAAAGCCGCCTCCTCGATTTCTTTCGGCAGCTCGCGCATGAAGGTGGTGAGCACCCAGACCGTGAAGGGCAGGGTGAGCATGAGATTGGCCAGGATGAGGCCTGGCAGCGTGTTGTAAAGGCCGAAAGCCCGGATCAGCTCGAACATGCCGGCGAGCACCGCCACCTGAGGGAACATCGACACGGCGAGGATCGTCATGAGCAGCAGCGACCGGCCGCGAAAGGCGATACGTCCGAACGCGTAGGCGGCCGTGATCCCCAGGCCCAGGGAGAGAGCGACGACCGAGCCCGACACCAGGACCGAGTTCAGGATGTTCCGGCCGAAGGGCTGGCGCTCGAACACCGCCACGTAGTTCGAGAGGTCGAAGCGCTCCGGCCGGTAGGCGATCGTGAACAGGTCGCTCCCGGAGCGAAAGGACGAGACGACCGCGTAATAGAACGGGAACAGGGCGAACAGCGCGATGGCGATCACGAGCAGCCAGAATCCGGCCCGGGCGAGACGCTTCATCGCGGGTCCTCCCCGAGCCGCACGTGCCCGGCCGCGAGCGTGATCACCACCACGAGGGCGATGATGAGGAAGATCAGGGTCGCGGCGGCGGAGCCGAGCCCCACCTCCTGGAAGTCCACGAGCTGCTGGCGCGCATAGACCGACATGGAGGCCGTCTCCTTGGCGTTCGAGGTGAGGACGTAGATCAGGTCGAACACCCGCAGGGCATCGAGGGAGCGGAAGATCACCGCGACCAGGAGCGCCGGCTTGATGAGCGGCAGGGTCACGCGGAAGAACACCCGGACGGGCGAGACGCCATCCACCTTCGCGGCCTCGTAGATGTCCTGCGGCAGCATCTGGAGAGCCGCCAGGATGAGCAGGGCCATGAAGGAGGTGTGCTTCCAGACATCCACCATCACGGCGGCCCACAGGGCCGTGTCGGCATTCGCCGTCCAGGGCACCGGGGCGGCGATCAGGCCGAGGCGCAGGAGGAGGTCGTTGATGACGCCGAACTGGTCGTGCAGCATCCAGTTCCACATCTTGGCCGACACGATGGTGGGGATCGCCCAGGGGATCAGGATGATGGCCCGCATCAGGCCCCGGCCCGGGAACGCGGCGTTCAGGATCAGGGCCACCACCATCCCGAGCACGGTCTCCAGGGAGACGGACACGGCGGTGAACCACAGGGTGTTCCAGACGGAATGCCACCAGTCGGGCTCGGCCAGGATCCCGAACCACCCGCCGTCATCATGGGCCAGGTAGTTCTCGAGGCCGATGAACGCGTAGTCGCCCAGCGCATCGAGGCTGGCATCCGTGAAGCTGAACCAGATCGTCCGGGCCAGGGGCCAGCCCGCGATGAGCGCGACCACGATCAGGCTCGGGGCGATGAAGAGCCAGGCCGCCCTGATGCGTGAGCGCGTGAGGGAGGAGCGGCGTCCCCGACCCGTCACCTGCACAGGCGCGCCGGCTCCGGCGACGGCACCGCTCATGATCATTGCCAGCCGTTGCGCTTGATCCGCTTGAGGTCCCGGTCGAGGCGGCTGAGCGCCTGCGCGGGATCGGATTTCTTCGACAGCACCTGGTGGACCGCGTTGAAGAATTCGGTCGACACCTTGTTGTAGTTCTGTCCCGTCGCGGTGGCAGGGCGCGCGACCGCATTGCTGAACACGTCCACGAGGTCGCCGATGAACGGATTGGCCCGGGCGATATCCGTATCGCTGTAGAGCGACACGATGGTCGGATTGAAGGAGCCCTCGACGGCCCGGCGCTTCTGCTCGGCCTCGCCCGTCAGGTACATCACCAGATCCGTCGCGGCGTCCCGGTTCTTCGAGTATTTCGACACGGCGAGAAGCTGGCCGCCGAGCGTGCCCGCATGGCGCCCGTCGGCGCCCCCTTTCGGCAGGGGCGCGATGCCGACCTTGTCCTTGATGGCGCTGTCGCCGCCCTGCGCCAGCGCCCAGGCATAGGGCCAGTTGCGCATGAAGGCGGCGTTGCCGGCCTGGAAGATGCCGCGGGCTTCCTCCTCGGTGTAGTTGAGCACGCCCTCGGGGGTGATCGTCCCGACCCAGCCGGCGGCCGTCTTCAGGGCCTCAGCGGCCTTCGGGTTCTCGATGGTGACCTCGCCCTTCTCGTCCACGATGGTTCCGCCGTTGTGCGAGGCGACCCATTCGAGCGCGTTCGTCGTCAGCCCTTCATAGGCGCGGCCCTGCCAGGTGTAGCCCCAGAACTCGCCCTTGCCCTCCTTGCGCTCGCCGTCTTGGATGAGGCGCGCGGTCTCGGTGAGGTCCGCCCAGGTCTCGGGCACGGGCCGCTTGTATTTGTCCAAAAGGTCCTTGCGGTAGTAGAGCAGGCCCGCATCGGCGAACCAGGGGATGGCCATGAGCTTGCCCTCGACGCGGCTCGTCTCGACCATGGCGGGAAGATGGTCGCCGATGACGGCTTGCCCCTTGGCGGTCAGGTCGAGCAGGTGGTTGCCCAGGGTGCCCGTCCAGACCACGTCGATCTGGAACACGTCGATGTCGCCCGCGCCGGCCGCGAGAAGCTGCTGGAAGAGTGCCAGACGCTCCGTCGCGGAGTTGGGCGTCGAGACGATCTTGACCGTGTTGCCGGTCCTGGCCGCCCAGGCATCGACACCCTGCTTGCAGATCTCGTATTCCTTGCCCAGGGCGCTGCACGAGATCGAGATCTCCACCGCCCGGGCGCTCGTGGTGGCGAGAAGCCCCGCGGCGGCTGCGAGGCTGGCGATGAGGCGGGACATGGCTATCCTCCTGCAGACTTGATGTTTATTGCTTAGCTTCTTAAAGCCCCACTGGCGGATTTGTTCCTGTGGAACGTGGTCAGGCGCCGCTTCCGCTCCATCTCATCATGCCGAAAACGAGGGTCAACCCATGAAAATCACCTGGTTCGGTCATTCCGCCTTCCGTCTCGACTTCGCCGGCAAGGCCGTGCTCATCGATCCGTTCTTCACCGGCAATCCGGCCTTCGAGGGCGACCGGGCGACAATCACCGAGGGGATTTCCCACATCCTGCTCACCCACGGCCATGGAGACCATGTGGGGGATACGGCCGAGATCGCGAAGGCGACCGGCGCCAAGGTGGTGACCAACTTCGAACTCTGCATGTATCTGGCCAAGCAGGGCGTCGAGAACGTCGACCCCATGAACACCGGCGGCACGACCGATCAGGGCGGCTTCACGGTCACGCTCGTACGGGCGGACCATTCCGCCGGCCTGGTGGAGATGGACGTGAACTTCCCGCTCGGCAGTGCCAACGGGATCGTCGTGAAGGCGCCCGGGGAGCCCACGATCTACCACATGGGCGACACGGACATCTTTGGCGACATGGCGCTGATCGCCGAGATCCATCAGCCGGACGTGGTGATCGTGCCCATCGGCGACCGCTTCACCATGGGGCCGGAGGTCGCGGCGCTCGCGGTCGAGCGCTTTTTCGGCGGCGCCAAGGCGGCCATCCCCTGCCACTACGCCTCCTTCCCGCCGCTCGTGCCCAACGCGGACCGTTTCGTGGCGGCGCTGGACGGCAAGGGCATCCAGGTCGTGGTGCCCCACAAGACCGTGGGCGTCACGGTCTAGGAATGCCCCGCCACGCCATCACCGGGCTTGTCCCGGTGATCCCGATTGTCGGGAGCGCCGCGCCTCACCGCATCGGGATGGCCGGCACAAGGCCGGCCATGACGGGGGGAGGGTCACGCCACCGCGATGGTCACCCTCTCACGTCATCACCCGCCCATCCCACCTCTCCACGTCATCACCGGCCTTGTGCCGGTGATCCCGCTTCCGAGAGGCGCCGTGCTTCTCCGGATCGGGATGGCCGGGACAAGCCCGGCCATGACGTGAGAGGGTGTTGTCGCCGGCCCATCCCACCTTCTCCACGTCATCACCGGGCTCGTCCCGGTGATCCCGCTTCCGTAGGGCGCCGTGCTTCTCCCGATCGGGATGGCCGGCACAAGGCCGGCCATGACGTAGGGAGGGTGGCAGGACCGGGAGCGTCTGGCCTGCGCTCTCGGCCGGCCCGGCCGGTGCAGGGACGTCCCGCATATCCAACGTTGCCCCGCGAGGCGGGCGGGTGCTATAGGCCGGCCATCAGATTTCCAAAGGGTATGACCATTCATGTCGGTCGATGAGAAAACGGTCCGCCGCATCGCCCATCTGGCGCGCATTGCCGTGACGGATGCGGAGGTGCCCCATCTCCAGGGGGAGCTCAACGCGATTCTCTCCTTCGTCGAGCAGCTCAACGAGGTGAACGTGGAGGGCGTCGAGCCGATGACCTCGGTCACGCCCATGGTCATGAAGAAGCGCCAGGACGGCGTAACCGATGGCGGGATCCCGCAAAAGATCGTCCAGAACGCTCCCGCTACGGAAGACAACTTCTTCCTGGTGCCGAAGGTGGTCGAGTAGGGCGCGCCCTCCCACCGATCCTGAAATGATGGCGTGGACGGCCCGGACAGCCCGGCCGCAGCGTCGAGACAAGAGATCCAGTCCCGTGACCGAACTGACCCATCTCACGATCGCCGAAGCCCGCGACGGCCTGAAGGCCAAGACGTTTTCCGCGTCGGAGCTTGCGCAGGCCCATCTCGCCGCCATGGAGAAGGCGAGGGCGCTCAATGCCTATCTGATCGAGACGCCCGAGAAGGCGCTCGCCATGGCCAAGGCCTCGGACGAGAAGATCGCCAAGGGCGAGGGCGGTGCGCTCGAGGGCATCCCGCTCGGCATCAAGGACCTGTTCTGCACCGAGGGCGTGACCACGACGGCCGGCTCCCGGATCCTCGGCAATTTCAATCCGCCCTATGAGTCGACGGTCACCCGGAACCTCTGGAACGACGGCGCGGTGATGCTCGGCAAGCTCAACCTGGACGAGTTCGCCATGGGCTCCTCCAACGAGACCAGCGCCTTCGGGCCGGTGGTGTCGCCCTGGCGGCGCGAGGGCTCGAACGTGAGCGCCGGCGCGTCCGGGGCGATCGAGGGCACTCATCTGGTGCCCGGAGGCTCCTCGGGCGGCTCCGCGGCGGCCGTCGCGGCTCGCCTGTGCCTGGGTGCCACCGCGACCGATACGGGCGGATCGATCCGCCAGCCGGCGGCCTTCACCGGAACCGTCGGCATCAAGCCGACCTACGGGCGCGTGTCCCGGTGGGGCACCGTGGCCTTCGCGTCGTCGCTCGATCAGGCCGGCCCGATCACCCGCTCCGTCCGGGATTCCGCCATCATGCTGCGCTCCATGGCCGGCCCCGACCCCAAGGACACGACCTGCGTCGACCTGCCGGTTCCGGATTTCGAGGCTGCGGTGTCCCGGGGCGTGAAGGGCCTCAGGATCGGCATTCCGAAGGAATACCGGGTCGACGGCATGTCGCCCGAGATCGAGCAGCTCTGGCACCAGGGCGCCGAATGGCTGCGCGCCGCCGGGGCCGAGATCGTCGAGGTGTCGCTGCCGCACACCAAGTACGCGCTGCCCGCCTATTACATCGTGGCGCCGGCCGAGGCCTCGTCGAATCTCGCCCGCTACGACGGCGTGCGCTACGGCTTGCGGGAGAACGGCCGGGACATCGTGGATCTCTACGAGAAGACCCGCGCGGCGGGCTTCGGCCGCGAGGTCAAGCGCCGCATCATGATCGGCACCTACGTGCTCTCGGCGGGCTATTACGACGCCTATTACGTCCGGGCCCAGAAGCTGCGCACCCTGATCAAGCGCGACTTCGAGGAGGTCTACGCTCGGGGCGTGCATGCCATTCTGACCCCGGCCACGCCGTCCGCCGCCTTCGGCATCGGCGAGAAGGGCTCGGGCGATCCGGTCGAGATGTACCTCAACGACATCTTCACCGTGACGGTGAACATGGCGGGCCTGCCGGGCATCGCCGTCCCGGCCGGGCTCGATGGCCAGGGGCTGCCGCTCGGGCTCCAGCTCATCGGCCGGGCCTTCGACGAGGAAACCCTCTTCGCGGCCGGTCAGGTGATCGAGGATTCCGCCGGGCGCCTGACGCTGCCGCAGGCCTGGTGGGCGTAAAGCGCGTGCATCCCACGGTTCCCGTCATTCACCTCTGGGACTGGCTGCCCGCCGCCTTCGATCCCGTCCTGATCCTCGTCGCGGTCTGGCTCGGCTGGAGGGCCGACCAGTTCGGCAAGGTGCTGATCGTCGGCATGGCGGCGCTGGCCATCTCGGCTCTCGTCTCATGGGTGATCAGCAGCCTGGGCCTGCCCTGGATCGCTCCGGTGCGCTCCGACGCCCTGACCCTGTTCCCGGTCCGGTTCGTCGCCGCGCTGCTCTGGGCGAGCGCCGCGTTTGCGGCCAGGCGCGTGGCGAGGCGGTAAAGCATCGGACCCAAAAGTGGACTTGCACTTTTGGGATCCATCCGATGCTCTAAGCAGACCGGGCGCCTGAGCCGCAATAGTTCGATCGGCGCCGAAGCGTCATGACGCGACATCGGTCTGGGCCTGTGTCAGATTCGTGCTGCTTTCCCCTGCGATGCACGGATCTCCCTTCATGATGACGGACCCCGCCAAGCCCCATCACGCCGTCGAGCTCACGCTCCTGCTCGTCCTCGCGACCCTGTGGGCCTCGTCCTACACCTTCATCAAGATCGGGATCGACACGATCCCGCCCGTCACCCTGATCGCCGCCCGCACGTTGATCGCGGGAGGGATCCTCGTGCTGGCCATGCGTTGGCGCGGGATCCGGCTGCCCCGGGATGGGGCGAGCTGGCGCAACTTCGCCGTTCAGGCCTGCCTCAACAGCGTCATTCCCTTCACGCTGATCGCCTGGGCGGAGAAATCCATCGACGCGGGCCTAGCCGTCATTCTCAACGCGATGACTCCGGTCTTCACGTTCCTGATCACCTGGCTCTGGTCCCGGCACGAGGCGACATCGCCCCGGACGCTCGCCGGCATCGTCCTGGGTCTCGGCGGCACCTGCATCATCGTCGGGGGCGAAGCCCTCACCCATGTCGGCCAGGAACTGGCCGCTCAACTCGCCGTCGTGCTGGCCACGATCTGCTACGCGGGAGCGGCCATCTTCGGCCGGACGTTCAAGAACCTCGACCCGATGGCGCCCGCGACCGGGTCGCTCCTGTCCGGGGCCGTGATCCTGCTGCCCCTGAGTCTGATCGTCGACCGTCCATGGACGCTGGCGCCGTCGGGAGCCTCGATCCTGGCGCTGGTCGGACTGGCCGTGTTCTCGACCGCCCTGGCCTTCGCGATCTATTTCCGCCTGATCCGGACCCTCGGCTCGGTGGGCACCACGGCCCAGGCCTATCTGCGGGCACCCATCGGGATCGCCATCGGGGCGTATATCCTGGGGGAGACCCTCAGCGAAACGGCCTGGATCGGCCTGCTCTGCATCCTGGCCGGCGTGGCCTTCATGACCGTGCCGGACAAGATCCGGAAGGCAGCCGTTCAGGCCGCGTGAGGTCTGTCTTCAGGTTTCCGCGGGGCCGGCGCCCGACCCCGCCGGGCTGCCGAGCGCCGTGGCGATCTCCGCCAGCGTGGCTTTTTCGGCATCGCTCACGGCCACGCCGCCGAAACCCAGGAAGCCGCCTTCCTTGCCGGCCTCCGCGGACTTGCGCGCCACGCTGAACAGCCAGGCTTTGAATGGAGCCGCCTCGTCGGGCGCCTTGGCGTCGAGCAGCCCGGACACGGCGTGGAGCTCCTCGACGGCCTTGCGCTTGATGTCGGCGAACTGGCTGCCCTTGAACTGGGCCTGGAAGGATTCCCGTACGGCGTTGCGGGTCTCGGTGTTGGCGATGTCATCGGCGACCGCCTTCACGAGCGGGGTGGCCTGCGCGTCCTGCTTCGCCTCCAGAAGCGCCCAGCCGCTCGACATGGATTCCTGGAGCAGGCTCCAGAGACCGCCAGGATCCGCCGCCGTGATGGCCATGCTGGCGACGACGGGGCTCGCGACGACGCGGGACCATTCCTCCGGGGTGAAGTTCGATTTGCCGGTCATGCGGGTTGTCCTCCAGGGAGCAGGGCGGGCGATTTTTCAAGCCTAACCGCCGTTGCTTCCGCTTGGTTCCTCGGGAACGGGAGAGGCGCCTGAACGGAAAATGGGCCTGACCCGGAGGTCAGACCCATCATGCGCAGTGTTACGCGGGACGCGAGCTTACTGCGGATTGGCGGGGGCCGACGGGGAGGACGGGGTCGCCGGAGCTGCGGGCGCAGCCGGGGCCGCCGGGGAGGTCGGCGTGGCCGGAGCGGTCGCGCCGGTGCTCGGCGAAGACCTTTCCGTCTGGGTACCGGTGCTGCCGGTGGTGCTCGGTTCGTTGCTGCCGCCATCATAGAAGAGGAAGGCCAGGAGGCCCAGCGCGACAACAAGACCGCCGATCACATAAGCAAGAGTGTTCGAACCCCGGCCCGTGTTATCGTAGACATTGGTCTCGCGATTGTAGACGTTCGGTTCGCGATCCATAGGATCCATAGCCATTTTGAAACTCCTTGACCGTTTTACCTCCCGAACAACGCGTCATGTGGGATCGGGTTTCACCCGAGCGTGGCAATTATTTTCGGAATCTGTGCATAAATTGTTGCTAATCTTAACGTTAGGTTAGGCATTCTGAACGCCCGTTCATCCGGAAAGGGGTTGACCCTTTCAAGGGGCGCTCGTACTCCGGGGCGAGCATCGCGCGGGAAAGCGGACCCGGTTTTCCGTGCTGAACGATGCCCTCATTGATGGAGGAAGCATCGGATGGGTCCCAGGAAGTGCGAATTCACTTTTCGGGTCCGATGCTTTGGCGAAAGCGAGAGATAGAGGCGCAAGGTCCATGAACGCTCCGGTCAACCCGAAGAAGCTCATCAAAGGCGCGACAGGCGATTGGGAAATCGTCGTCGGCATGGAGATCCATGCCCAGGTGACGAGCCAGGCCAAGCTGTTCTCCGGCGCCTCGACGGCTTTCGGCGGCGATCCGAACAGCCACGTTTCCCTGGTGGACGCCGCCATGCCCGGCATGCTGCCCGTGATCAACGAGGAATGCGTCCGTCAGGCGATCCGGACCGGACTCGGGCTCAAGGCCGAGATCAACCTGCGCAGCACCTTCGACCGCAAGAACTACTTCTATCCGGATCTGCCGCAGGGCTATCAGATCAGCCAGTACAAGAGCCCGATCGTGGGCGAGGGCGAGGTGATCGTGGACGTGCCCGAGACGGGCGAGACCATCACGGTGCGCATCGAGCGCCTGCATCTCGAGCAGGACGCCGGCAAGTCGATCCACGACATTCATCCCACCCTGAGCTTCGTCGACCTGAACCGTTCGGGCGTGGCCCTGATGGAGATCGTCTCGAAGCCGGACCTGCGCTCGGCCGACGAGGCGCGCGCCTACGTGACCAAGCTGCGCACGATCCTGCGCTATCTCGGCACCTGCGACGGCGACATGGACAAGGGCAACCTGCGCGCCGACGTGAACGTGTCGGTCCGCCGCCCCGGCGAGGAGTTGGGCACCCGCTGCGAGATCAAGAACGTCAACTCCATCCGGTTCATCGGCCAGGCCATCGAGGTCGAGGCGCGCCGTCAGATCGCGATCCTGGAGGATGGCGGCGTCATCGAGCAGGAGACCCGCCTGTACGATCCGGGCAAGGGCGAGACCCGCTCCATGCGCTCGAAGGAAGAGGCGCACGATTACCGCTACTTCCCCGATCCGGACCTCCTGCCGCTGGAGTTCGACCAGGCTTACGTGGACGATCTCGCCCAGCATCTGCCGGAACTGCCGGACGAGAAGAAGGCCCGCTTCATGGCCGATTACGGCCTGCCGAGCTACGATGCCGGCGTGCTCGTGGCCGAACGCGCCTCAGCCGACTTCTACGAGGAGGTTGCCAAGGGCCGCGACGGCAAGGCCGCGGCCAACTGGGTGATCAACGAGCTGTTCGGCCGCCTCAACAAGGAGGGCAAGGACATCACGGAATCGCCCGTCTCGGCCGCGCAGCTCGGCGCGATCATCGAGCTCATCGGCGAGAACGTGATCTCCGGAAAGATCGCCAAGGACCTGTTCGAGATCGTCTTCACGCAGGGCGGCGATCCGCGCGAGATCGTGGAACAGCGCGGCATGAAGCAGGTGACCGACATGGGAGCCATCGAGAAGGCCGTGGACGAGATCATCGCGGCCAACCCGGACAAGGTCGAGCAGGCCAAGGCGAAGCCGACGCTGCTCGGCTGGTTCGTCGGCCAGACCATGAAGGCCACGGGGGGCAAGGCCAACCCGCAGGCCCTCAACGAGATCCTGAAGCAGAAGCTCGGGATCGAGTAGGGTCACGCCCGGCGGATCCGATCCGCCGGGATCGTCCTCGGCGCCGGCCTCGTGACCTCGCAGCCCAACCCGTTCGCCCCGCACTGGCTGATCCGCGACATCGTGATCAGCGCCCATAAGGCTGCGGTCGGACCGGGCGGGCTCCTCTTCATCGGCGATTCCATCGTCGAAGGATTCTACTGGAACCGGCTCGGCGCACTCCCGGTGCTCAATGCGGGCTTTTCCGGCATCTGGACGGAGGCGCTCGAGCCGCGGGTGCCGCTTCTCCTCGAGTCGGCGAGGCCCCGCATCGCGGTGCTGCTGGTCGGCACCAACGATGCGAAGAAGGACTGCACCGAGAGCTCCCTCGCAGGGGCGGCGAAGCACTTCGATCGGATCGTCGGGTCCTTCGACGCTGCGCAGGTTCCCGTGATCGTGCTGACGCCACCGCCCATCGAGCAGGCCAAGCGCCTGACGAGTTTCTATTCTCCCGACGCCATGGCGTCGCTGAGCCGAAGCATGGTGACGATCGCAGAGGGACGCGCGGCCGCCGTCATCGATCTGCAGAACGCCTTTGCCGACGGACATGGAGCCGCGCGGGCAGGGATGACGACCGACGGCATCCACCTGTCGAGCGAGGCCTATCGTCGGCTGCACGACATGCTCGACACCACAATCGCCACAATCAATGCGGAGAGGGGCCATGACCGAAGCGGCACGACACATCCATGACCAGCCGGTGATCCGACCCGTCGTGGATGCCGACTCGCAGGATCTCTTCGGTCTCCTGGCGCTTTGCTACGCGGAGTATCCAGGCTGCTTCGTCGACCCGCACGACGACCTGCCGGACCTGCGCGCGCCGGGTGCGTCCTATGCCGCGACCGATGGAGCGTTCTGGGCGATCGAGGACGAGCGCGGCCGGGTGTGCGCCTGCGTGGCCGTCGATTTCCCGGAGCGCGGCACGGCGGAACTGCACCGGCTCTATGTGCGATCCGACCGGCGCGGACAGGGGCTCGGCTCCCTGCTCGTGCGCCACGCCGAACGCCACGCCCGCGCCCATGGCGCGAACCGCCTGGTCCTGTGGTCCGATACGCGGTTCACCACCGCGCACAGGCTCTACAGGCGATCGGGCTACACGCAGATCGACGGCCAGCGCCGGCTCGCCGATATCTCGAGATCCGCGGAATACCGGTTCGAGAAGGAACTTTAGCGCATCGTGCGGCCCTTCGGGTCCGCTCGAACGATGCGCTCTTCAAGGAGCTGGGAGCATCGGACGTGAAAAGCGGGTCCACTTTTCACGTCCGATGCTCTCATTCAAGAAGAATGCATCGGATGGATCCCAAAAGTGCAAGTCCACTTTTCACGTCCGATGCTTTAGGCCCCGCGTCTGGCAAAACCGTTCGATTTGGAGTAATCTGCTCCAGCGGCCGGTCTCCCGGCCGCCTTTTCATCAACCTCAGCCCAAGGAGGCGTCACATGGCCAATATTCTTGCTCCATGCCCCAACGCCGCCCTCCTTTCCTTCGACAAAGCTGCAGGTTTCGATGAAGCAGATTACGCTATCTCTCGTCTGGCTCACCGTTCGCATTGATCTGATCCCGAACGTCCGCGAGCGCGGCCCGGTCCCCCGGAAAACCCATCCTCCGTCCGAGCTGCGGGCATCCCTTCGCGCGAGGCTCAGTCCGCATTTGCTGAGAGACATCGGCGAGGATGTGAGCGGGCGCGACTGATGATGACCGGAAAACCACGTCATCACCGGCCTTGTGCCGGTGATCTCGATCGGAAGGGCGCGGCGTTTCACCGTATCGGGATGGCCGGCACGAGCCCGGTCATGACGCGGAGGCTGTCAGGCCCGATCCACCCGGGAGGGAAGCAGGATGTCCCCTGACGAACTCCGGTGTGAATTGCCGCCCGGCCGCCCACTCTCCGGCTGGACATGACACCGTCCGATCCCGACATTGCGCAGGACCGAGCCGGCCGCTCACGGAATCTCGTAGACCAGGAACTCGTCGTTGATGCCGCGCAGCGCCGTCTTCTGAAGAGTGGGCCGCAGGCCCTTGAGTTCGATGATCTGCGAGGCTTCCCGGTTCTCGACCACCGAGTCGGTCGCAAAGATCGCGCGCGATACGGCAAGCCCCTGGACGCGGGACGCGATGTTCACCGTCTGGCCGAAATAATCCTGGCGGTCGTTCAGAGTCACGGCGAGGCATGGGCCTTCGTGGATGCCGATCTTGAGCAGCAGGTCCTCGCTGCCGCGCTGCTCGTTGAGGCTGCGCATGGCCTCGCGCATGCGCAGGGCCGCCGAAATCGCATGGTCCGGCGTAGGGAACGTCGCCATGACCGCGTCTCCGATGGTCTTGACCACGGCACCGCCATCGGCAGCGACGATCTCGTTGAGCACGCGGAAATGCTCACGCACGAGATCATAGGCCACGAGGTCGCCGACGCGTTCATAGAGTTCCGTCGAGCCTTTCAGGTCCGTGAACAGGAAGGTAAGGCTGGTGATCTTCAGGCGCTGATCGATGTCGAGCGTGTCGGTGCGGTAGAGATCGCGGAAGGTCTGGTTCGTCAGCAGGCGCTTCGCCGTGAGGAAGGGGCGCCTTTGCGCCAGCAGGTGGTGCAGTTCGTGACCCGCCACCCAGACGGCCGGCAGGACGCGCCGGTTCGTGCGGTTCTCGAGAGAGATCCGCAACGGGCCCGGCTGCATGACCAGGGTCTCGTTTTGCGGATGGCTCTCGTTGAGGACGAACGACAGGCTCTGGCGCTCGCGGGTCGGCTCGCCCTTGACGTCGATGAAATGGGCCGCATGGGTGACCGGATCCATGACGATGACGAATTCCGCGGGTAGCTGCAGGGACAGGATGGCACGCTCGCCGGGCGGGAGCTCGACGGCATCGAGGACGATCTCGTCGATCAGGCGATCGAAATTCTCCGGCAGGTCGACCCCCGATCCCCAGAAGATCTGCCGCATGTACTCGTCCATCGGGAGCGTATCCGGGTCATGGGCGGCGATCTTCCGGACGCGCGGGTTCACGCTGAACGTGACCTCCACCATCTCGTCGAGCGTCGGCTCATAGCCGGCGGCGCAGAGGGCGCAGCTGTATTCGCTCCGATTGATCGACTTGAGGCTCATGCCCGACTCGAGCACCCCGCCGCATCCGGGGCAGAGCACGTTCCAGGACATCTCGAACACCCCGAGCCGCGCCGCGTGGAGGAACGCCGCGATGACGCGATCCTCGTCGAGGCCGTGCCTCGCCGCGAAGGCGAGCGCGTTGATGCGGTTCAGCTCGTGATCCGGTGCCTCACGGATCAGGCGCTCGAATGCCGCAACGACATCCGTGTCGACCTCGGCGGATTGCCGAAGGATCGCGAGGAATCTCTCGTCTTCGCTCATGCGGCAGCCTCCTTCGAGGTGCAGGACCGGCTCCGCCCATGCGATGACGTCAAGGCGCGGAACGCGCAGCCGATAGCCCGATCCTCGGGCTCCATGATAGCAAAGCTGGGGCCAACAGGCACGTAATCAAGGAGCGGCCCGATGGGGCTTCCGCGGCCTGTCGCTCCTTCGTCGGTCCACGCCGAGGCTGGGCATCACGGGACACCGTCACGCCAGAAGGCCAAGCTTCCACAGACCCTGGAGAGCGATGGTGCTGCCGATGACGAAGACGAGCCCGGCCGAGATAGAGGGCAGCCGCTCCCCCCATTCCTCCAGGCCCGACCATCGCGTCCGCAGGGCGCGCGTTCCCCAGGCGGCCACGATCCCCACCGTCACCAAGGTGATCGCGAGGCCGACGCTGAAGGCCGCCACCATGCCGATCCCGAGCGTGAACGCCCTGAGTTGGAGGCAGATGAGCAGCACCGCAATCGCTGCCGGGCAGGGGAGGAGCCCGCCGGTGAAGCCGAACCAGGCGATGTCGAAATTCGTCACGTGCCGGTTGCCGCCGAAGCGCTCCCGGACCTCGCGTGCATGGGCTTCGGCATGGGCGTCGCGATGCTGATGGTCGCCGTGATGCGCATCGTGGGAATGATCGTGCCCATGATGATGCCCATGATCGTGCCCATGATGGTGGCCGTGGTGATGGTGGTGATGCGCGGCCCTCAGCATCCAGAAAATTCGGAACGAAAGGGCCATGATCAGCAGCCCCGAGAGCAGAACGAGCCACGGCTCCGCCCGGTCGAGGATCAGCCTGTCCCCCAGGTACAGACCGAGGAGCGCCAACGCCCATACGACGATGGTGTGACCGATGGCGGCCGAGATGCCGAGCAGGGTCGCCTGGGCGGGTGTGCCCCGAACGGCCACGATGAAGGCTGCCATCATGGACTTGGAATGGCCGGGCTCCAGGGCATGCAGGGCGCCGAGCAGGATCGCGGCCGGCAGATAAAGCCAGGGATTGGCCGCACCGGCCTGAATGAGTTGAGCGATATCAGGCATGAAAAGGTCTCGTTATTTCAAATAGGTCCGGACCACGTCGATCAGTTCGTCGGCCCCGCGCATCCGGTCGGATTCCTGCGAGGGCTCCACCACGTGATGCTGGATGTGATCTTCGATCAGTTCCGCCGTAAGGCCGCTGATCGCCCCTCGCACGGACGCGACGAGCTGAAGAACGTCGGCGCAGCCGAGTTCGTTCTCGAGAGCCCGTTCGATGGCCTCGACCTGGCCGCGGATGCGGCGCACGCGAGCGAGCAGCTTGGCTTTGGCTTGAACCGAATGGGACATGTGGACCCCCCACCCGATAATATAGGGGGGTACCCTATCCATGTCGAGGCGGTTCACGCCGGAGCCCATCAGCGCGCCAGGAAGGGCCGGCCTTGTGCCGGCCATCCCGATTGTCTTGAGCACGGCGCCTCTCGGGATCGGGATCACCGGGACGAGCCCGGTGATGACGTGGAGAAGATGGTCAAGGGCCCGGTGAGGACGGGGTGCCATCCGGCCGAGCGATCAAGACAGGGTCCCGGACGATGCGCCCCTTGAGGCGGGGAGCATCGGATCCGATCCCGAAAGTGGATTCCACTTTTCACGTCCGATGCTCTAGGGTCCCCGACCACAGATATGTCTTCATGGGGGATCGCATCATGCCGGCACGGTTCGAACTGCATGGGTTTGGCTATTCGGGGCCGACCTACAAGGTGGCTCTCACCCTGTCGCTGATGCAGGAGCGGTTCGATTACGTGCATGTGAACATGATGGAAGGAGAGCACAAGCAGCCTCCCCACCTGTCCCGGCAGCGCTACGGCCAGGTTCCCCTTCTGGTCGACCGCAACAACGGGCGGCACCTGTGCCAGTCGGCCGCGATCCTGGAATATCTCGCCGACCTGACGGGCCGGTTCGGCGGCGCGACTCTCGACGAGCGCCTGCAGGTGCGCGAATGGATGTACTGGGATTTCGACCGTCTCGCGGCGCCATTGTACAGGGCGCGCGTGGTCAGGGCGGGCTTTCGTCAGGCGCCTCCCGACGTCGTCGAGGATTGCATCGTGGCGGCCAAGGCCGCCCTGGGGGTTCTGGAGCGTCATCTTGCGGGCCGCGCGTGGCTGGTCGGGGAGGGCGTGACCATCGCCGATATCGACGTCTATGGGGTCGTCGCCTTTGCGGGCGAAGCCGGCATCGACGCGGCGGATTATCCCCAGGTCGGCGCATGGGCGAAGCGGATCAAGGCTCTGCCGGGCTTCCACGCCCGTGCCGAGCTCCTGCCTATGGAATCGCGGCCGGCCGCATGAGCGCTCTGTCGATCAGGGAGGCGCGGGCGGCGGATCTCGAAGCGATCATTCGCCTGCACGAGGAAGACGAGCTGGGTTCCCATGGCGACGTCTGGTCGCCCGAGACCCGGCCCGCCTATGAGGCCGCCTTCGCGGCCATTCGGCAAAGCGCCGACAACCGGCTGTTCGTGGCCGTCGATGGCGATGAGGTCGTCGGCACCTTCCAGCTCACCTTCATCCCCAACCTCACCGGTCGCGGCGCCCTGCGCGTCAAGGTGGAGAGCGTCAAGGTGAAGGCTGCGCGGCGCTCGGGCGGCATCGGCGCCCGCATGATGGCGTTCGCCGAGGACCATGCCCGGTCCCATGGGGCGGCCGCCATGGAGCTGACCTCCAACAAGACCCGCAAGGATGCGCACCGGTTCTACGAGCGCATCGGCTTCGTCCGCAGCCATGAGGGGTTCAAGAAGAAGGTGTGATCGTCACCGGATCCGCCCGTCATCGCGGGCCTCGCGCCGGCGATCCCGATGCGGTGGGGTGCGGCGTTCGTCCGATCGGGTTCACCGGGACAAGCCCGGTGATGACGTGGCGGGTGGTGTGAGCGGGTGATGACACCCTCCCGCGTCGCGGCACCCTCGGCCCGGTGACAACACCCTCCCCACGTCATGGCCGGGCTTGTCCCGGCCATCCCGATCCGGTGAGGCGCGGCGCCTCTCGGAGGCGGGATCACCGGGACAAGCCCGGTGATGACGTGGTGGGTGGTATGAGGCGGTGATGACACCCCCCACACGTCATGGCCGGCCTTGTGCCGGCCATCCCGATGCGGAAAAGCGCCGCGCCTCGAACAATCGGGACCAGCGGGACAAGCCCGGTGACGCCATGGAGGGTGGTGCGGGGCGGTGCGACCAGGACAGGCGCTCGAACGATGCGCCGCTTCAGGAACTGAGCATCGGATCCGATCCCAGACCCGGGTCCACGCTTCCCGTCCGATGCTCTAAGCCTTCATCCCGCCCTTGAGGCGCGTGTTGCACTCGCTCCAGAACTTCGGCCACTTGGCGTCCTTGGCAAGCTTGCCGCCGGCCTTGGCCTCCTTCCACTCCGCGCTGCATTTGCTCATGCGCTCGCGGGCGGCCATCTGGGCGGCCGTCGGCTCCTTCTTCGGCTTCATCTCGGCGGCCGCCTGGGCGGCGCCGGCCATGGACAGGGCCATTGCGGCCGCGAGAGCGAAACTCAGTCTTCGGTTTATCATGGGACATCCTCTCGAGCGCCGTCAGGCGCAGGCAGCATCTCATGATGAAACAATGAAACATGCAAGCGCCTGAAGGCAGCCCTGCGCCCTTTCCACCGAATTTCATTGCACACGAGGGTGCGAGTTCCGATCTTATGTCTTAACGTCCCGTCACCGACCCGTGTCGTCACGCAAGGAGAGGCTTTCCATGGCGGCTGCCGCGCAGAACCCGATCGATCTCTACTACTGGCCGACCCCGAACGGGTGGAAGATCACCATCATGCTCGAGGAATGCGGGCTCCCCTATGCAATCCATCCGATCAACATCGGGAAGGGCGACCAGTTCGCCCCCGAGTTCCTGGCGATCTCTCCCAACAACAAGATGCCGGCGATCGTCGACCCGGACGGCCCCGGCGGCCAGCCGATCTCCGTGTTCGAGTCCGGGGCGATCCTGCAATATCTCGGACGCAAGACGGGCCGGTTTTATCCGCAGGACGAGCGCGGGCGGGTCGAAGTCGATCAATGGCTCTTCTGGCAGATGGGCGGGTTCGGCCCCATGCTCGGCCAGACGCACCATTTCCGCATCTACGCGCCGGAGAAGGTGCCCTATGCCATCGACCGCTACACCAACGAGACCAACCGCCTCTACGGCGTTCTGAACAAGCGCCTCGAAGATCGGGAGTTCGTGGCAGGCGAATATTCCATCGCCGACATGGCCATCGCCCCCTGGGCGAAGCTGTGGGACCGCCAGGGGCAGAATATCGACGAGTTCCCGCATGCGAAGCGCTGGCTCGAGACCGTGCTCGCCCGCCCGGCGGTTCAGCGCGGGATCAAGGTGAGCTCCGATGACCGCGAGAAGACCGACCTGACCGACCCCAAGGTTCAGGCCGTGCTGTTCGGCCAGAGGGCGCGCTAGGGTCCTCGACCATCGGCCGGGAGAAGTGGACCCAGGTTTGGGCCCGAGGCTCACATCCTTGAGGGGCGCATCGTCCGCAGGATGCGCTCGGCGGTCTTCCGATCGAGATCACCGGGACAAGCCCGGTGATGACGTGGAGAGGGTGGTGCGGCCCTGTGGACCACGCGCGTGGTTCGCTGTCGTCCGCACGAGGCGCTACTTCGTCTTCGTCCAGGTCTGCGACCGGCAGATCAGCCCACCGAGGACGCAGCCGGAAAGCTGAAGGGTGGTGGGGCTCATGACCTTGAGCTTGCCCGTATAGGTCTTGCCGTCCTGCGGGTTGTAGAGCTGGCCGACATAGCCGTCCGCCTCCGGCTTGACGTCCCAGATCATCCGGACTCCCACGATGTTTCGGTCCCGCAGCTTCGGATCCGCATTGTTCGTGTCCTTCTCGTAGGTCGAGGACACGATGGTGCCGCAATAGCCCGCGTCGCACCTGGCGATCCTCACCCGGGTATCGCCGCTCTGGGTCAGCCAGGTCCCGCTCGGGTCGGCCGACTGGGCCTGGGCCTGGGCCGGGACGCTCAACAGGGCAAGGCCGAAAGCAGCCAGGATCGCGTGCTTCATGGGAGACTTCCTCTGTGCCGGTGTTCGCCGGGCCATTCCTCCAGAAGAGTAGGGGAGGCGGTCAAGCTTTCCAAGCCGGCGGGGCAAAAGGCGCTTGAGGCCCGGGGGGCTGGTCGCTATAAGCGCCGCACTTCATCCATTCCCATCTCAGATCAAAGCGAGTTGCCATGGCCATCGAGCGTACCTTCTCCATCATCAAGCCCGACGCGACCGAGCGGAACCTCACCGGCGCCATCAACGCCGTCATCGAGAAGGCCGGCCTGCGCATCGTCGCGCAGAAGCGCATCCTCATGAGCCGCCGCGAGGCCGAAACCTTCTACGCGGTCCACAAGGAGCGCCCCTTCTTCGGCGAACTCGTGGACTTCATGATCTCGGCTCCGGTCGTCGTTCAGGTTCTCGAGGGCGAGAACGCGGTGCTGCGCTACCGCGAGATCATGGGCGCCACCAACCCGGAGAGCGCCGCCGAGGGCACGATCCGCAAGCTCTACGCCAAGTCCATCGGCGAAAACTCGGTCCACGGGTCGGACAGCCAGGACAACGCCAAGATCGAGATTGCCCAGTTCTTTTCGGGCAACGAGATCGTCGGCTAAGCTTTCATGGCATAGCCAGCATGTTCAGGCCGCCCCCGGGCGGCCTTTTCATTTCGCGGCTCTTCGACCATCATGCGCCCGCCATGAACCAAGCTCCCCGCATCGAACGCCGCGCCTCCGTCTGCCCGCACGACTGCCCGTCCGTCTGCTCCCTCGAGGTCGAGGTGATCGACGGGCGCTCCATCGGCCGGGTCCACGGCGCGAAAAGCAACAGCTACACGGCGGGCGTCATCTGCGCGAAGGTGGCCCGCTATGCGGAGCGCATCCACAATCCGGACCGGCTGCTCCATCCGCTGCGGCGCACGGGCCCGAAGGGCTCGGGGCAGTTCGAGCGCATCTCGTGGGACAAGGCCCTCGACATCGTGGCCGAAAAATTCCTCGAAGCCGAGCGGGAGTTCGGCTCGGAATCCGTCTGGCCCTATTACTATGCGGGCACCATGGGCTACGTGATGCGCGACGGCATCAACCGCCTGCGCCACGTCAAGAAATACTCGGGCCAGTACTCCACCATCTGCACGGCCATGAGCTGGACCGGCTACGTGGCCGGCACGGGCCATCTGCGGGGCGCCGACCCTCGCGAGATGGCGGTCTCCGACTGCATCGTGATCTGGGGCACGAACCCGGTTCATACCCAGGTCAACGTGATGACCCACGCCATGAGGGCCCGCAAGGAGCGCGGCGCCAAGATCGTGGCCGTCGACATCTATCAGAACGCCACCATGAAGCAGGCCGACATGGCGCTGCTCGTGAAGCCGGGGACGGACGGGGCGCTGGCCTGCGCGGTGATGCATGTGCTGTTCCGCGATGGGCTCGCGGACTGGGACTATCTCGAGCGCTACACCGACCATCCGCGCGAGCTCGAAGAGCATCTGCGCACGCGGGATCCGGCGTGGGCGTCCGCCATCACGGGCCTGTCGGTGGAGGAGATCGAGGCCTTCGCCAAGCTCGTGGGCACGACCAAACGCACTTACTTCCGCCTCGGCTTCGGCTTCGCTCGCCAGCGCAACGGCGTGGTCAACATGCATGCCGCCCTGTCGATCCCCGCGGTCACCGGCGCATGGCGCTACGAGGGCGGTGGCGCCCTGCATTCGAACAGCGGCATCTTCCATTGGAACAAGGCCCTGATCGAAGGCCACGACGCCATCGACAAGAGCATCCGCATCCTCGACCAGTCGCAGATCGGCCGGGTTCTCACCGGCGATCCGCAGGCGCTCTACGATGGACCGCCGGTCAAAGCCATGCTGATCCAGAACACGAATCCGGTCTCGGTCGCGCCCGAGCAGGAGCTGGTGAAGCAGGGCTTCGCCCGCGAGGATCTTTTCGTCTGCGTCCACGAGCAGTTCATGACCGAGACGGCCCTGATGGCCGATATCGTCCTGCCCGCGACCATGTTCATGGAGCACGACGACCTCTATTCCGGCGGCGGGCACCAGCACTTCCAGGTCGGACCCCGGCTCATCGACCCGCCGGGCGAGTGCCGCTCCAACCACGTGGTGTTCCGCGGGCTGGCAGCGCGCCTGGGCGCGGAGCACCGCGGCTTCGCCATGGAGCCGCGCGAGATCATCGACTGGACGCTGCGGAACTCCGGCTGGGGCGATCTCCAAACCCTGGAGGCGCACGTCCATTTCGACGCCCAGCCGCCCTTCGAGGAGGCGCATTTCCTCAACGGTTTCGGGTATCCGGACGGCAAATTCCGCTTCAAGCCCGATTGGACGAACGTCCCGTCCTACAACAACGGCGCCATGGGGCCATGGGCCAGCATGCCGGCCTTCCCGGACCATTGGGGCGTGATCGAGGCGGCGACGGGCGAGCATCCGTTCCGGCTCGCCACGAGCCCGGCGCGGAACTTCCTCAATTCGAGCTTCAACGAAACCCCGACTTCCCTGGAGAAGGAGCGGCGGCCCGAGGTGATGATCCATCCGGGCGACGCGGAGCCGCAGGGCATCGCAGACGGCGATTGGGTGAAGCTCAGGAACCACCGCGGCGAGGTCTATCTGCGCGCCCGGCTCTTCGACGGAGTCCGGCGCGGCGTCCTCATCGCCGAGGGCATCTGGCCCAACGCCGCCCATCCTTTCGGACGCGGCATCAACACGCTCACCGGCGGCGATCAGGTGGCCCCCTACGGCGGGGCCGCCTTCCACGACAACCGGGTCGCTTTGGAAAAGGCCACGCCTGACATTGGGTGATCCGACCAACGTCTTATTTCATGTAACTCTGTAACGAAAGATCATGGTCAGGCTTCGGACATCTTGTTCGAGGCTCGCGTGAGGGCCCGTTCCGCCCCATGCGATCATCCCAACCATGAGGAGTGGGGCATGCTTGAAGTGATGGCGACCGATGGTCGCTCGCATCAGGATCGCGATGCGGTTTCATTGGAGATGGAGGACAGGGCCGCCCTCGCGATGGAGGAGGCCGTTGCCCCGGTCGTTCTGAATGCCGAAGACCTCGCATGGGCGGCCGGCGGTCTCCTGACCAGGAAAGTGAACGAGTACGAAGGGCAGCACCGGTAAGGATCGGCTGCGACAACCTTGAAAGTGTCGGGAACGGCACGCCGGTGCCGTTCCCTTTTCGCCGGCCCCGGCCCAGCCTGGTCAGACCTTCTTAAGCCTATCCGCAGCTGCCCCTTGATCCCGAACGGCCAAGCCTATTCTTAAAGCCGAACGTGATTTCGTCTCTGGGGAACCATCCATGACCTCGATCCTTCGCGCCCTGCTCGTGACCACGGCTGTTTCCGTCGGTGCGGCATCGGCCTTTGCGGCCGCCTCCAACACGCCCACGCAATACCAGGTCGATCCGGCGCTCAAGGCCGAGAATGTCGGCCAGCTGCGCGTCCGGGTGAGTCAGGCCTGCGCGATCACCCAAGCTCGCCTCCAGAGTGGCGCCAGCGAGGCATCGCTGGCACGCAGCTGCGATTGCTATGCGGGTCGCACCATGCGGTCCCTGAGCCCCACGGAACTCCAAGCCTACCGGGATACGGGCCTGTTCAACGATACCGCCCGCGAGAAGGCGCTCACCGCTCTCGACGCGTGCCGGTTGCCGCGGCCGCAGATGTAAGAGGCGCCGAGGATCCTGGCACCGGAGCCGACGCCGGGCTTCTGCCGGTCTCGGCCCGTGGGCGAGCGCATCGGACCATCGGGATGGCCGGCACAGGGCCGGCCATGACGCCGGAGGGTGTTCGCACCGGGTCACACACACCACGTCATCACCGGCCTTGTGCCGGTGATCCCGCGTCCGTAGGGCGCCGCGCTTCACCGGATCGGGATGGCCGGCGAGAGGTGGGTCATGACTGGCCGGCCATGACCGGGGGAGGGTGGCAGGATCGGACCTTACACGCACGACGTCATCACCCGCCCACGCCACCCTCGACGTCATCACCGGGCTTGTGCCGGTGATCTCGATCGGAAGGCCGCCGAGCGTATCCTGCGGACGATACCCGCTTCAGGATGTGAGCATCGGACCCGAAAGTGGGTCCACTTTTCACGTCCGACGCTCTAGTCTTCTGGCCATGCCTGCATTCGCCAACCTGTCCCGCGTCTCGGCCGTCGCTCTCGCCGCCCTGGTGGCGTGCGCCGCTCCGGTGCCGGGGGGCTCGATGCTGCGGGCGCAGGATCTCCGCGCCACGACGGAACGGCAGTTCCGGAACTGGCTGGACGGGACGGTCTGGCCCGATGCGCAGAAGCAGGGCGTCTCCCGAGAGACCTTCGAGCGCAACCTGTCGGCGACGGGGCTCGACTGGGCTCTCCCGGAGCTTCTGCCGCCGGGGCAGGCGGCGCCCTCCGATGACCTGCGCCAGGCGGAGTTCCAGAGCCCCGGCCGGTATTTCCCCGAATCCCAGCTCGCTGCCCTGGCCAAGGACGGCCGTGCGCTGCTGCAGCGTTGGGGATCCGCTCTCGACGACATCGAGCGTCGGTACGGCGTGCCACGGGAGATCGTGGTCGCGATCTGGGGGCGGGAGTCGCATTTCGGCCGCGTCCGGGCAAAACACCAGGCCCTGCGGGTTCTGGCCACGCAGGCTTTCATGGGGCGCCGGAAGGCGCTGTATTATCCGGAGCTTCTCGCCGCCCTGGTGATCCTCGAGGAGGATCATTTTTCCGGCGAGACCCTGCTGTCGTCCTGGGCCGGAGCCCTGGGACAGCCGCAGCTTCTTCCCTCGAAATTCCTGCGCTACGCGGTCGACGCCGACGCCGACGGCCGTCGGGACGTCTGGGACTCGGTGCCGGACAGCCTGGCCTCGATTGCGAACTACCTGCGCGAGCATGGCTGGAAGCCGGGTCCCGGCTGGGGCTTCGAGGCGAGCCTGCCGCAGGCCCTCTCCTGCACGCTGGAGGGGCCGCGACAGGGCAGGCCGATGCAGGACTGGCTCCGGCTCGGACTGACGCCCGCCGCGGGGGCCCCGCCCCCGTGGAGCGGCGACACGACGGCCTTCCTGGTCATGCCGGCAGGCCGCCTCGGGCCCGCCTTCCTGGTGTCGGAGAACTTCTACGTCCTCAAGCAGTACAACGAGTCCGACCTCTACGCCCTCTTCATCGGCCATCTGGCCGACCGCATGCGCGGCGCGTCGGCCTTCGCCGGACGGTGGCGGCCGATCGATTCCCTGCGGCGCGGCGATATCCAGACGATGCAGGAGAGGCTGAAGGGCCAGGGCTATGATGTCGGCAAGGTCGACGGCCTGATCGGCTTCGCCACCCGCACGGCGATCGGCCAATGGCAGGGCAAAGGTCGCCGCGACGAGACCTGCTTTCCCGATGCCGCCCTCGTCGAGGCTTTGCGCTGAGCGCGATCGCCGCAACCGACCGAAGGCCGGGAGCGGATGGGCTTCAGGCCGGCGAATGGAGCGCGCCGCTCGCGTCCCATGCGTGCGAGAACACCACGCGCCCGTTCTCAAGCCGTGCCGTTCCATCGCAGATCAGGCGCAGGGCCCGCGGATAGAGCCGGTGTTCCTGCTCGATCACGCGGGCCGCGAGGCTCTCCTCGGTGTCGCCCGGCACGACCGGCACCGCCGCCTGGGCGATGATCGGGCCGGCGTCGAGTTCCGGCACCACGAAATGGACCGTGCAGCCGTGCACGAGCACGCCGTCCTCGAGGGCCCGGCGGTGGGTCCGGGTGCCGCGATAAAGGGGCAGCAGGGACGGGTGGACATTGACCATGCGGCCAGCCCAGCGCTCCACGAACCCGTCCGTCAGAACCCGCATGAACCCGGCGAGGCAGACGAAGGCGATGCCGTGCGACGCGAGGGCGGCATCCATCGCGTGCTCGAAAGCCTCGCGGCTGGCATGGGCCTTGTGGTCGATCACGCAGGTGGCGATCCCGGCCTCCCGCGCGCGCTCCAGTCCGGCCGCGTCCGGGCGGTTCGACAGGACGAGGGCGATCTCGGCGGGGAAATCCGCCGCGCGGGCGGCCTCGATCAGGGAGGCCATGTTCGAGCCGCGGCCCGAGATCAGGATGGCGACGCGGCGGCGTGTCATCAGAGCGCCAGGCGCCCCACGGTCCCGACGCGCTCGCCGCCGGCATGGGCCACGGTTTCGCCGATCCGAACCGGAGCCTCGCCGGCCTTGCGCAGCCGCTCCATCACGGCCTCCGCCCGGTCGGCCGCGGCCACGACGATCATTCCGACGCCGCAGTTGAAGGTTCGCAGCATCTCGGCCTCGGCCACGCCGCCGGCCCTGGCGAGCCAGCCGAACACGGGCGGGACGGCGATCGCGTCGAGGTCGAGGCGCACGCCGACGCCGTCCGGCAGGACGCGGGGAATGTTGTCCGGGAAGCCGCCGCCGGTGATGTGGCAGAGGGCGTTGATGCCGTCGCTGCCCTTCAGGACCTCCAGCAGGGCCTTCACGTAGATCCGGGTCGGCTCCAGCAGGGCCTGGGCGAGGCTCCGGCCCTGCGCGAAGGGGGCGGGCGCATCCCAGGCGAGGCCGGACTGCTCGACGATCCGGCGCACGAGGGAGAAGCCGTTGGAATGGACGCCCGAGGAGGGCAGCCCGATGAGCACGTCGCCGACGCGCACATCCCCGGGCAGGAGCGTGCCGCGCTCGGCGGCGCCGACCGCGAAGCCTGCCAGGTCGTAATCGCCTTTCGCATAGAGCCCCGGCATCTCGGCGGTCTCGCCGCCGATCAGCGCGCAGCCGGCCTGGAGGCAGCCCTCGGCGATGCCCCTGACGATATGGACGCCGACCTCGGGAGAGAGCTTGCCGGTGGCGAAATAGTCGAGGAAGAACAGGGGCTCGGCCCCCTGCACGATGATGTCGTTCACGCACATGGCCACGAGGTCGATGCCGATGGTGTCGTGGAGGCCCGTGTCGATGGCGATCTTGACCTTGGTGCCGACGCCGTCATTGGCCGCGACGAGGATCGGGTCCTTGAACCCTGCGGCCCTGAGGTCGAAGAGCCCGCCGAAGCCGCCGATCTCCGCGTCGGCGCCGGGCCGCCGCGTCGAGCGCACCAGGGGCTTGATCTGGTCGACCATGGCGTTGCCCGCGTCGATGTCGACGCCCGCTTGGGCATAGGTCAGGCCGTTCGTCTGCTTCTCGGTCGTCATGGCTCACCCCGTGTTGGCTCGGGCAGTAAGACGAGAGAGACCGGGAGGCAAGGGGATTTGAGCGACGATGAGGGATCGGACGGGTGCAATCGACGGGCTCGTCCGGGTGATCCCGCTTCCGTAGGGCGCCGCGCTTTTCCGATCGGGATGGCCGGCACAAGGCCGGCCATGACGTGGCGGGTGTCAGTGCCGGGCTCGTCCCAGTGATCCCGATTCTTGGAACGCCGCTCAATCCTCGTCGTGGAACAGCAGCGTCGTGTTGCCGCCGATCCCGCTCGACGCGACGGGACGTTTCGCGCTCAGGATCGCCTCCGCCTTCGGCGAGGGGTGGCGGTTCTCGTGGATCTCGAGCCAGGCGATGCGGTGCGGCGGCACGGTGCCGTCGCCGGAATAGGGCTCCTGCGGAGTGCCCGTGGCCTTCTCGAAGAAGGACGGGTTGTCCAGGGACTCCACCACCCGGTTCACGAGGCGCGACAGGGCGCCCCCGTGCTCGGCATAGAGGTCGACGCCCTGGGCGTGCGCGAGCTCCGCGGTGGCGACCAGGGGCTCGGCGGCGAAGACATGGTAGTCGCGGGCGCGCTTGCCGCGGTTCATCTCGAGCGGAAGCGTCCCGTCGGGCGTGACCTGGGCGAGGCCGATCCGGGCGCTGTCGAGGCCCCACTCGGTCAGCCGCCTGTCGCCGCTGGCGATCCCGGCGGCCGTGGCGCTCAGGCCCGCCCAGTAGCGGTGGTTGTTCCGGCCGGAGACGCCCTTGCCCACGTCCTTCGCGTCGGCGATCTGCCGGCCCAGGGCCTTGAGCCAGGCCTCGACGCGCTTCTTCTGCTCCTCGTCCAGGCCCGGAGCCTGGCGGACCTGGAGATAGGCCAGGGCGAAGCCGGCGAGCGCCTGGCCCAGATTGAAATGCGCCTGCCGGGAGCGCAGGTCGGTCATGGCCTTCGCCGAAGCCCAATGATCGAGCCAGGTGAGGGCACAGGCGGCCGCGGCCGTGTTCTTCGGGCTGGATTTCACATAGGCGTTGGCGATCCGCGCCAGGGTCTTGCCATAGGCGCGCAGGGGCTCGACGGCTTCGGAATAGGCCTCCTCGGCCTCCTCGTCGATGGTCGCGCGCCGGGCGTCGTCCTGCCGGTACTTGCTCTGGGTGTCGAGGGTGATCACCGGCGCGTCCGGCGCGTCGCATTCGTATTTCGGCTTGGCCTGCACGGCGTCCTTCGCCGGCGCCGGGACGAGATAGCCGGCGCCCTGGGCCCGCGCCGGTGCGCCGCCCAGGAGCAGACCGAGAAGGGCCGTGACGGCGAGCACGGGTCGAAGCACAGGACGCGACACAGCCCATTCCACCATCATTCGCAATCCCCCGTCGCGCCGTCCCCGGTCGGCGGGGCCGATCATGAACTAGGTGCGGGACCGCGCAATGCCAGACCGCCGAACCTTCCGAGGTAGGCGGTCCATTGGGGGTAGGCCGGCCCGGCCGCCGGTGACGACGGGTGCGCCCGTCGCGGTCAAATGGCGCGGTCGGAGCGCCGGGCCGTGCGGCTTCGATAGGCCAGGGGCGGCAGCAGATCCTGCCCGCGCCCGGCGGTGACGACCAGGCGCTTCACCTCGCCGCGAAGATAGGCCTGCAGGAAGCGGTCGTAGTTCCTGAACGACACGCAGCCGTTCGAGTCGCCGCGCGGGCCGAGCATGTAGGTGTGGGCCAGGATGCCGTCGCGCCCGTAGATGGCGCCGCTGCCGCCGACCGGCGTGAGCCGAAGCGCGCGGACGCCGTGAAAGAGCGCCTCGCGTTCGGTGACCATGTAGGTGCCCGGGGGCGTCGGGCCCCTCATCCGCACGTTCACGTGGCGCGGGTTGTCCATCATGTCGCCGAGGCCCGAATGCGCCTCCAGCCTCTCGCCGTTGGGCATGATCACCACCTGGGCGCTGATGTCGTAGACGGCGGTGCCCCCGCCGCCGGTCTCGGGCGCGGGGACGAAGCGCGAGGTCGGCGCGATGCTGCCGGTGCTGCCGCCGTCGATGGACGCGTAGCTGAGCGCGTCCGCGGGCGGGGAGGCGGGCTTGATGCCGAAGAATTTCTCGATGAAGGAGCGGTTGTCGGCCTGCTGGCCGACCGGGGCGGCGGCGGCCGCGACCCGTTGCGTCATCGGGGGGCGGACCGGCGCATTCGCCATCTGCGGGGCCGGGGCGGGTCTGGCCGGGAACAGGTCGGCCGGGCGCGGCACCGGCAGCGGCACGGGCGCGGAGAGAGGCATCGGCTGGAGGGCTTCCGCCATCGCCTGGACCGGAGCCGGCTGGTCGGGCGCCACGGGCGCCACGGGCGCCGGGGAGGCGACCGGCGCAAGGCTCGCCTGGCGCTGCACCGGCGCCGCGAGCTCGGCCGGCAGCGGGGCGTTGCGCGCGAAGCGATGCGCCTCGGCGCCGATCAGCGGCGTCGGGCTGACCAGCGCCGGATCGAGGCTCGCCACGGCGGCTTCCCGAACCGCCGCAGGAGCGGCGACGGTGCTCACGGGCGCGGCCGCCGGCGAGTCGTTCTGGCGGGTGAAATCGACGAAGTAGGCGAGAGGGCTCATCGAGATCGCCACGAGAGCCGCCGTCGGCAGAAGATTGCGCCGCTTTCTGCGCGGGCCGCGCGGGGCGCGACCGCCCGACGGATAGGAGGAATGCAACATGGCGAACTCTACGCAACAACCCGATGGCGCATGATCGGCGTCGAGCCCGGGATGGCGGCGTAACGGACGCCGGACGGGTCGGGGCGTTCATGCGTGAAGCAATATCTTCACGAGTCGGATTAGACGACGGCTTGGTTAAATTAGGGATAACCGGGTGCGCTTCTGTCGAAGGAATGTGGCGCCCTTCTGCCCAATTCGCGGCGGCGAGACGGCGTGCGCTGGCTCACAGATCGCCGCGCGGGCAAGGGATATGGATGGGAAAAGGGTTGCCTTTTCCAACCGTTCAAGGGGAGACCTCGGCATGGGGTTCTACGCACGTCACATCGGCCCGCGCTTCGTCAGCTGCCTGTGCGGGATGGAGGGCATCACGGCCGAGCGCGAGAAGGTCGTTCCGCAGGCCTCGGGCGTGGTGCTGGAGATCGGGATCGGTCCGGGACTGAACCTGCCGCTCTACGACCCGGCCCGCGTGACGCGGGTGATCGGGGTCGATCCCATGGCGGAGTTCCTGAACCTGGGCCGCGAGCGCCGCCGCCACTCGCCGGTTCCCCTGGATGTCATCCGGGCCCCGGCCGAGGCGCTGCCGCTCGCGGACGGCATCATCGATACGGCGGTGATCACCTACACCCTGTGCTCGGTGGAGGATCCGGCCCAGGCGCTGCGCGAGGTGCGACGCGTGCTCAAGCCCGATGGCCGCGTGCTGTTTCTGGAGCACGGCCTGTCGAGCGATGCCGGCGTGGCGACCTGGCAGCACCGGCTCAATCCGATCTGGCGCCGGCTCGCGGTCGGCTGCAACCTGACCCGTCCGGTCCAGCAGCTTCTCGACGAGGCCGGGTTCACGATCCGGCGCATCGAGCACTACTACCTCGACGGCGCGCCGCGGCCGGTCGGCTTCCTGTGCCAGGGCGTCGCGCAGGCCGCCTAGAGCATTTTTCGGCGAAGGGGATCCGGTTCGCCGTTGAAAATGCGGCAAGCCAAAGAAGAGAGATGATCCCACGCGAGTGGATACAGCTCTCGCAGGGTCCCGTGCCCGGGGATCGGCCCCCGGGTCCGATGCTCTCATTCAAGAAGAAAGCATCGGATGGATCTCAAAAGTGCAAGTCCACTTTTCACGTCCGATGCTTTAGCGGGCAGCCTGGCGGGCGACGACCCGGATGTCGCGGCGGCCGAGGCCGAGATCCGCGAGTTCGCGGTCGTTGAGCGCTTCGAGTTCGCGGAAGGTCTGGCGGTAGCGGCGCCAGGAGGCGAGGCGGGCGAGGATCATGGAGGTGATCATGGATAGGTCTCCTTGAGGGGTGATCCGGGGCTCGGGACTACCAGTCGAGCCCGGGGTGACGGCGGGCGGCTTGGCGCTGCATCTGGCGGGCTTCCGACACGATGCTGCGGAAGAGGCGAAGCAAGCTGACGATGATCATCATGGTCTCCTGAAAGAGGATCCGGGCGGCTTGGCATTAAGGTCGAGCCCCGAACCCGTGTCTCATACTTTGGTATAGGTAATATGACCGCTTTTGTGCGCTGCAAAAGACCGGTTATCGGCATAATCGATATGCACCTTCCGCATGTCACAAAGGTAAA
This sequence comes from Microvirga yunnanensis, assembly GCF_025460875.1. Lineage (NCBI taxonomy): Bacteria > Pseudomonadati > Pseudomonadota > Alphaproteobacteria > Hyphomicrobiales > Methylobacteriaceae > Microvirga > Microvirga yunnanensis. The sequence goes on along the minus strand of NZ_JAMXFI010000011.1, from coordinate 13,912 downwards.
TGCTTTATTGCTATGCGCCTTGCGCTTGTTCAGGAGGCGAAATGCCCCCGGGATGGGCATTCCGGCGCGCCCGGCTCCCACCCGTCCGCCGCGGGCTCTCTGAACCTTGTCGGCAGGAACGCTGTTGTTCCCCTGGCACATCATGCGGACCCGGCGGGTCGCCGACGCGGCCCTCCGGGCCCCCGCCGCAGGATGTGCCGCTCAGGGGTGTGAGCAGCGGGTCCGATGCTCTCGGGCACGATGCCCACCCGACAATGACGAGCGAGGCCCCGAATGACACAGGTCCGAGACGCGCTGGTGAGCCGGATGTGGCGCGGTCAGGATCCGTTCCGGAATTTCCCGGCCCGGCTGTACCGGCAGGACCAGCAGGGCTGGGGCTCGCAGCACCCCTATCTGACGGACGCGATCGAGACGCTGCGGCCCTCGGTGGTGGTCGAGGTCGGGGTCTGGAAGGGCGGTTCCGTCATCTCGCTCGCCTCGACCATGAAGGCCCTGGGGCTCGACGGGGTGGTGATCGCGGTCGATACCTGGCTCGGCGCCTGGGACCACTGGAACAACGACGAGTGGTTCGCGCACCTGAACTTCATCAACGGCTATCCGGCGCTCTACCACACCTTCGCGGCCAATATCGTCGGGGAGGGGCTGCAGGATTACGTGCTGCCCCTGCCGCTCGACTCGGTGAATGCCGCGCACGTGCTGAAGCACAACGACGTGCGGCCGGACGTGGTCCATATCGACGGCGGCCACGACGTGCACGCGGTCACGTCGGACCTGCGCGAATGGTGGCCGATGATCCGGCCCGGCGGCGTGCTCATCGGCGACGACTATCCGCACTGGCCCGGCGTCAAGGAGGCCTTCGACTCGTTCTTCGCCCCCGAGGGCAAGGTCCCGTTCGAGTTCGATCCGCCGAAATGCCGGATCTTCAAGGATCCGGCCTGATCGGCCGGGACCGGAGCATCGGACGGGAAAAGTGGGAACCGGTTTTGCGTGCAAAGATGCGTTCAATCGAATGCTTGCAGCATCGGACGTGAACAGTGGCACCACGTTTCCCGTCCGATGCTCACATCCTTAAGCGGCGTATCGTTCGGGCCCCTGTCCTGATCGCTCGGCCGGATGGTCACCCCGTCGTCATCACCGGCCCGTCCAATCCACCACCACGTCATCACCGGCCTTGTGCCGGTGATCCCGATTGTTGGGAACGCCGCGCCTCACCGCATCGGGATGGCCGGCACAAGGCCGGCCATGACGTGTGGAGGGTGGCAGCGCCGGCCCTTACCACCTTCTCCACGTCATCACCGGGCTCGTCCCGGTGATCCCGCTTCCGAGAGGCGCCGCGCTTCACCGAATCGGGATGGCCGGCGAGAGCAGGGTGATGACCGGCCGGCCATGACGGGAGAGCGTTTCCATCCTCTCCGGGAGGAGCGCGGCCCTTCAGGTCACGAGCGTGGCCCGCTTTCGTCCGCATGATGCGCTAGATTTCGACCAGCGCCTTGATGACCCCGGCCTCGGGCGCCGACCACAGGGGAATGAGGCCCGGCGCATCGTCGAGGCCGCCGCGGTGGCTCGCCAGCGCGGCCGTCGGCACGCCGCCGCCGAGCATGACGTCGAGCACGGTCTCGAAATCTTCCCGCGTGGCATTGCGGCTCCCGAGCAGCGACGTCTCGCGCTTGTGGAATTCCGGGTCGTTGAAGGCGATGTCGGCGCGCACGATCGACAGGAGCACGTAGGTGCCCCCGTGGCCGACATAGGAGAAGCCCTTCATCATCGCCTTCGGGCTGCCGGTCGCGTCGATGACGACGTCGAAGAAATCGCCGTCCGTGATCGCCTTCAGGCGGTCGTCCACGTCGGGAGACACCTCCACCACGTGGTCGACCCCGATCTCGTCCTGGCAGAAGGCGAGCCGCCGGGCGTTCATGTCGAGCACGGAAATCTCGGCCCCGCGGGCCTTGGCGAAGATCGACGCCGCGATGCCGATCGGCCCGGCTCCCACCACGGCGACGCGGCTTCCCGGACCCGCTCCCGAGCGCCGCACCCCGTGGGCGCCGATCGCCAGGAATTCGACCATGGCGGCCTCGTCCAGGCCCAGGCCCGCGACCGGCACCACGTTGCGCTCCGGCACGGCGATGTACTCGCAGGCGCCGCCGTCGCGATGCACGCCCAGCACCTGCAGACGCTGGCAGCAATTGGTCTTGCCCTGCCGGCACGCGCGGCAGGCTCCGCAATACAGGTAAGGCTCGATGCACACGATGTCGCCGGTCTTGAACGCGCTGCCCGACGGCGCCTCGGCGATCTCGCCTGCGAGCTCGTGGCCGATCACCCGCGGGTATTCGAGGTAGGGCTGGTTGCCTTGAAAGATGTGATAGTCGGTCCCGCAGATTCCGACCCGCCGGATGCGCACCAGCACCTCGCCCGGGCCCGCGCTCGGAACGTCCCGCTGGATCACGCTCAGGCGTCCGGGCTCGTCGCAGCGTAGGGCTTTCATCGGCGTCTCTCCCAGCGGGTCTCGTGTTCGTTGTCCGTGAGCTTATGGCGAGAGCGGCAAATCGCAATGCCCATATTCACCTGGACGCGTCTTGCCGCTACAGACGGGCGGCGATTCACACGAGACGGCCCTGCGCATGTCGACCTGGCGAGACGAGAAGAACCAGAAGGCGAGAGCGCGGCTCGAGAAGCGCCTCTCGGCGCTCTTTCCCGCCTGCGTCCTGTCGCACGCGCTGCGGCAGCCGCTGATTCCGCCGACCCAGCGCCGGGCGGTGGAATCCTACTGGCGCCACCGGCCGCTCCTGGCCGACCGGCTCGCCCGGGCGCTCGCGGCCCGGAGCGGACAGCCGGCCGGTTGGCAATGGCGTCTCGGCTCCGACCGGGAGACCGGCCTGCCGGCATCCTTCCGCGCCCCGCCGGCCCCGTATCGGGAGACGGCCTTCGCCCGGGGACCGGGGCATTGCTGCGTGTGCGGGCAGCCGGTCTACCGGCTGGGCTGGCATCGCGATCTCTGGGACGACCGCAAGCCGAACCGGAACGCCACCTGGCACGCCGCCTGCGTGGTCGCTTGGCAGTTCTGGACGTCGCCGCCCGACCACCTCCGCAGCCTCAAGCTGCGCCAGCAGCGGCGCTGCGCGACGAGCGGGCGCCGGCTGCTCAGGACCGCCGAGGTCGACCACCGGGTTCCGCTCTTCGCCGTCTGGTCCGAGCATCGCCAGACGCCTTGGCCGGCCCTGCTCGCCTTCTGGGGCGCGCCCAACCTCCAGGTGATCAACCGGACGGCCCATGTGGAGAAGAATGCCGAGGAAGCCGCCGGCCGGGCCAGGCGGCGGATGCCCATGGCTGAACTCGCCTTGCAAGAAGAGTTCGACGCGCCCCTTGCGGATGGCGATCCAATCCCCATATCAGGCTGACCCAGCGGACATTGTTGTGGACTTCGACCGGGCGGGCGTCACCGCCAGCGTCGATGGGCCCGTGCCAGGACGGATGTACTCCGGCACGTGCTGTTCCTGCGCTTGCCTGACGATGCAGGCGCCCGTCTGGACCCGATCAGCCCAGGCCCGTAGTGCGCGAGGCGGAGATGCGAAGGCATCCTGTCCGTTCGCCCCGGAGCCTGGGCTTTTTCATGCCGGTGTCGACAGGCGGGCCAGGCGCATGCGCTCCATGATGTGACGGCCGGACCCGCCCACGTGTCGGGCGATCACCTGGGCGGCCCCCTCGGCATCCTGCGCCTTGATGCAGGCGATCAGCTCGCGGTGCTCGTCGAGCACGTTCGACTGCCGGCTGAGCGACGTGGGAAAGCGCCGGCTGATCGCCCAGAGGATCTGCCGGTGGCGCACCCACAGGTCGACCGCATGGCGGTTGTAGTGCCGGTCGTACATGAGCTGGTGGAACTGCAGGTCGAGATTGGAGTGCTTCATCTCGTCGCCGAAGTTCAGTGCCTCGATCTCCGACTGGATGCGCTCCAGCTCCTCGATCTCGGCCTTGGTGACGATCCCGACGAACCAGCGGGTCAGGGCCGGCTCGATGAGAACCTCGATCTCGCAGATGTCCCGCACGAAATCCTCGTCGATGGGCCGCACCCGCGCGCCGCGATTCGGCGTCATGACGACGAAGCCTTCCCCACGCAGCTGCTGCAGGGCCTCGCGCACCGGATTGGTTGACGTGCCCATGCGGGTCGCCAGCTCGGACACCTTGAGGCGCTCGTTCGGCTTGACCCGCCCGTGGATGATGTCGTCCCGCAGGCGGTCGTAGACCGAGGACCCGGTGTCCTCGTCGTCCCGCTCGGAAGCGGCTTGTCGGATGCTGGCGATCGTTCTCATGGCGGTGTTTCTTTATTCGCATTCCCCGGCTCTGCCAAGGACGAAACATCATAAACGATACATTCGCATTGACAAATAATGTACGATTTGAAAGCCTCGCGATACGGCCGCTCCAGGGCGGCCGTTCGGGAGGGAACCGGCGGAAAGCCGGCCAAGAGGAGAAAACGCGATGGGCTATCCGCACAAGCTGCCCGGCCTCGTCATGTCGACGGGCCTGCTGGGCGCCATGCTTCTGGGCGCGCTGTCCCCGGCCGGGGCGGCGGATTACAAGCAGGCGCCGATGCTCGACGAGCAGGTCAAGGCCGGCAAGCTTCCGGCGGTCTCCGAGCGCCTTCCGGAACACCCCTATGTGGAGACCATGGTCGACGGCGTCGGCAAGTACGGCGGCACCCTGCGCACCACGATCCTCGCCAACGGCGACCAGTACAACCTGACCCGCACCATCGCCAACGAGCTCCTCGTGCGCTGGGATCCGCAGTGGAAGAAGGTCATGCCGTCGCTCGCCGAGGAGTTCAAGGCGTCCGAGGATGCGACCACCTACACGTTCAAGCTCCGCAAGGGCCTGAGGTGGAGCGACGGTCAGCCGTTCACCGTCGACGACATCATGTTCTGGTACGAAGACGTGTTCATGAACAACGCGCTGTCGCCCGCCAAGAACCCGACCTTCACGGTGGCCGGCAAGCCCGTGAAGGTGACCAAGATCGACGACCTGACCGTGGAGTTCAAGTTCGAGACGCCCTACGGGCTCTTCCTGCAGCAGCTCGCCTACGGCCAGGGCCACCTTCCGGTCATCTATCCCAAGCACTACCTCAGCCAGTTCCACGAGAAGTACAACAAGGAAGGCATCCCGGCGCTGCTGAAGGCCAACCCGGCGGCCGGCGACTGGGTGGCGCTGTTCAACTCCAAGGTCTCCCTGACCTTCCAGCCGCCCTATTGGCAGAACCTCGCGCTCCCCACCCTCAATCCCTGGGTGCTGACGGTTCCCTATGCGGACAGCGAGCGCGTGGTCGCGACCCGCAACCCCTATTACTGGAAGGTCGACACGGCCGGAAACCAGCTCCCCTACATCGACGGCATCACCTGGGCCAAGCTCGACGACCCGCAGCTCATGGCGCTCAAGATGACCTCGGGCGAGTTCGACTTCGCGTTCCGGCACATCAACAACTCCACCTTCAAGTCGGTGCTCTTCGACGGCCAGAAGACCGGCAACTATCACTTCGTGGACGTGAAGGACCTGCCGGCGAACGACGCGGTCATCCTGCTCAACCTGAACTCGACCGACCCGGTCAAGCGCAAGATCTTCCAGAACAAGGATTTCCGCATCGCGCTCAGCCATGCCATCAACCGGCAGGAGATCATCGACCTCGTCTATGTGGGGCAGGGCGCTCCGGCCCAGGTGGCGGTGCAGCCCGAGCACGAACTCTTCAACGAGCGCCAGGCCAACCAGTACACCGAGTACGACCCCAAGCGCGCGGCCGAGATCCTCGACAGGATCATGCCGAAGAAGGACCCCGAAGGCTTCCGCCTCGATGAGGCGGGCAAGCGCTTCACCATCAACTTCATGGTCGCGGACGTGTTCGGCCTGTCCTATCCGGACGTGATGCAGATGGTGCAGCAATACGCCAAGGACGTGGGCGTGGACATCCAGCTGCGCACCACCGACCGCGCCCGCCTCAACACCATGTGGTCGGCCAACGAGCAGGACGCCTATATCTGGAACTGCGTCGGCGGCCTCTCCGAGGTCTACACGGACCCGCGCTGCTACATGCCGTTCCAGAAGGCCGACATCTTCTTCGCCATGAAGTGGAGCGAGTGGTACTCGAACCACGCCACCGGCGAGGAGCCCCCGGAGGGGATCAAGACCCTGATGGCCGCCTATGACAAGGTCAACGCCGCCGTCACGGACGACGACCGCCGCCAGAAGATGAAGGACTTTCTGAACCTGTCGGCCGACAACTTCCTCAATATCGGCATCTCCCGTCCCATGCCGAAATACATGATGACGTCGAACAACCTGAAGAACGTCGTCAACGGCATCCCGATCACCGGCAACCTCTGGCATCCGGCCCCGACGCTGACCCAGTGGTACTTCGACAAGCCGGCCAAATAAGGCGCCGTCCGGTTCCGGCGGCAGCGAACCTGCCGCCGGAGGCCTCTTCGATCCCATCGAGCGGTCAGGTTCATGCTTCGCTACATAGCCAAGCGGATGGTGTTCGCGATTCCGACACTGTTCGCCGTCTCCATCGTGGCCTTCATCATCATCCAGCTTCCGCCGGGCGACTATCTCACGACCCTGATGGCCGATTGGGCGAGCCAGGGCGGCGCCGTCGAGGCCGGCACGGTGGCGGCCATGCGCGAGCGCTACGGCCTCGACCAGCCGATCTACGTCCAGTACTTCAAGTGGATCGCCGGGATCTTGACGAGAGGCGATTTCGGCATCTCGTTCGAGCTCGGCAAGCCCGTGACGGAACTGATCTGGAACCGCCTGGGCTTCTCGCTGCTGCTCTCGCTGCTGACCCTGTGCTTCGTCTGGGCGATCGCCATCCCGATCGGGATCCTGTCGGCGGTGCGCCAGTACTCGATCTCCGACTACGCGGCCACCTTCCTGGCCTTCTTCTTCCTGGCCGTGCCCGACTTCCTGATGGCGCTCTCGGCCATGTACGTCATGTCGGCCTGGTTCGGGCAGAGCGTGGGAGGGCTGTTCTCGCCCGACTACGTGGACGCGCCCTGGAGCCTCGGCAAGCTGGCCGATTTCGCCCAGCACGTCTGGCTGCCCGTGGTGGTGATCGGCCTCGGGTCCCTCGCGGCGCTCGTGCGCATCATGCGGGCCAACCTGCTCGACGAGCTCTCCAAGCCCTATGTCACCACGGCCCGGGCCAAGGGCATGTCGGAGCTGGAGCTCCTGCTGCGCTATCCCGTTCGTCTCGCCCTCAACCCCCTGATCTCGACCCTGGGCTGGATCCTGCCGGCGGTCATCTCGGGCGAGATCATCGTGTCGGTGGTCATGAGCCTGCCGACCACGGGACCGCTGCTGCTCCGGGCGCTGCTCGCCCAGGACATGTACCTCGCCGGCTCGCTGATCCTGCTGATCTCGGTGCTCACCATCATCGGCACGCTGATCTCGGACATCCTGCTCGCCATTACCGACCCGCGGATCCGGCTCCAATGACCGACATCACCAGCCTGCCGCCCGAAACCACCACGTCGCTCGACCTGCATGGCCGGGACATGGCCGTCGCCGGCCAGTGGCGCCTGTTCTGGCTCAAGTTCAAGAAGCACAAGATCGCGCTTCTGAGCCTCGTGGTGATCCTGTTCATGTATCTCGTCGCGGCCTTCGCGGACTTCATCGCGCCCCTCGATCCCAACGCCACGAACGCGCGCTTCACCTATGCGCCGCCGCAGAGCCTCTCGCTGTTCCGGGACGGGTCGTTCGAGCCGCACGTGAACCAGCTCAAGATGACGCTCAACACCGAGTCGATGCGTCGCGAGTTCACGCCCGATCCGGCGAAGCCGCTGTCGGTCTCGTTCTTCGTGCCGGCTCAGCAGCCCTATTATCTGCTCGGCGTCATCCCGATGCGGACCAAGCTCTTCGGCCTCACGAACCCGAAGCCGGGCGACAGCCTGTACGTCTTCGGCGCCGACCGGCTGGGCCGGGACATCTTCTCGCGGGTCGTCCATGGAGCCAAGATCTCGCTCTCCATCGGGCTCGTGGGCGTCTTCATCAGCCTGATCCTCGGGGTGACCATCGGGGGCATCTCGGGCTTCTTCGGCGGCTGGGTCGACCTGGCGATCCAGCGCCTCATCGAGCTCCTGCGCTCGATCCCGACCATCCCGCTCTGGATGGGCTTCGCGGCCGCGATCCCGGTGGGCTGGCCGCCGCTGCGGACCTATTTCGTCATCACGCTGATCGTCTCGCTGATCGGCTGGACGAGCCTGGCCCGCGAGGTGCGCGGCAAGTTCCTGTCGCTCAGGAACGAGGATTTCGTGATCGCCGCCCGGCTCGACGGCATGAGCGAGATCGGCATCATCTTCCACCATCTGGTGCCGTCCTTCATCAGCCACATCATCGCCACCCTGACGCTCGCGATCCCGTCGATGATCCTGGCCGAGACCGCGCTCTCGTTCCTGGGCATCGGCCTGCAGCCGCCGATCATCTCCTGGGGCGTCCTGCTGCAGGAGGCGCAGAACATCCGCGCGGTCGCACAGGCGCCGTGGCTGCTCTTCACGCCGGCCGCCGCCATCGTGATCTCGGTCCTTGCCCTCAACTTCCTCGGCGACGGCCTCCGCGATGCGGCCGATCCCTACGAGTCGGTATCATGAGCACGATCACGGATACGATCCTGCAGGTCAGGGATCTCAAGACGGTCTTCCCGACCCGCACCGGTCTCTTCAGGGCGGTCGACGGCGTGTCGTTCGACCTGAAGCGCGGCCAGACCCTCTGCGTGGTCGGCGAATCCGGCTCGGGCAAGTCGGTGACGGCGCGGTCGATCCTGCAGATCGTCGACCGGCCCGGCCGCATCGAGAGCGGCTCGATCCTGCTCAGCCGGCCCGACGGCTCGACGACCGATCTGGCCAGGCTCGATCCGCGGGGCCGGGAGATCCGAAGCGTGCGCGGCAAGGAGATCGCCATGATCTTCCAGGAGCCGATGAGCTCGCTCTCGCCGGTCCACCGCATCGGCACGCAGATCGGCGAGGCCCTGCGCATCCATTTCGGCACGCCCAGGCACGAGCAGCGCGAGCGCGTCCTCGAGCTCCTGCGGCAGGTGGAGATCCCGCGTCCGGAATCCGCCATCGACCGCTACACCTTCGAGTTTTCGGGCGGCATGCGCCAGCGCGTCATGATCGCCATGGCGCTCGCCTGCAACCCGTCGGTGCTCATCGCCGACGAGCCGACCACGGCACTCGACGTCACCACGCAGGCGGAGATCCTCGACCTCGTCAAGAAGCTGCAGAAGAGCCACGGCATGGCCGTGCTGTTCATCACCCACGACATGGGCGTGGTGGCCGAGATCGCCGACGAGGTCCTGGTCATGTATCGCGGCAAGGTGATGGAGCGCGGACCGGTCGAGCAGATCTTCCACGCCCCGCAGGACGCCTATACGCGCCGGCTGATCGGCTCGGTCGTCAAGCTGGAGAAAAAGGCCGATGTCCGGCTGACGCGCGCGCCGATCCCGGCCGGAACCCCGCCGCTCCTCGAGGTGCGCAACCTCTCGCTCACCTTCCCGTCGGGCGTCAAGGCGGTCGACGACGTGTCGCTGAGCGTCCGTCCCGGCGAGACCCTCGGCATCGTTGGCGAGTCCGGCTCCGGCAAGACCACGATGGGCCGCTGCCTGCTGCGCATCTACGACCCGCAGGAAGGCGCCATCGACTACCGCCGCCCCGATGGCCGGACGGTCGACATCCGCACGGCCGACAAGGCGGACCTGGAGAAGGTCCGCCGCGAGGTCCGGATGATCTTCCAGGATCCCGTGGGGTCGCTGAGCCCGCGCAAGACCGTCGGCCAAATCATCGCCGAGCCGCTCAGGATCGCCGGCGTGAAGGGCAGGGCGCTCGACGAACGCGTCGCCGACCTCATGCGGCAGGTCGGGCTGGAGCCCGCCTGGCGCGAGCGCTATCCGCACGCCTTCTCCGGCGGCCAGCGCCAGCGCATCGGCATCGCCCGGGCCATCGCCCTGAAGCCCCGCCTCATCGTGGCCGACGAGGCGACCTCGGCGCTCGACGTGTCGCTGCGCTCGCAGATGCTCGATCTCATGATGAAGCTGCAGGACGAGCTCGGCCTCTCCTATGTGTTCATCTCCCACGACATGTCGGTGATCCGCTACATGTGCGACCGCGTCGCGGTCATGTATCGCGGCAGGATCGTCGAGCTGGGCGAGACCGACCAGGTCGTCAACGACCCGCAGCACGGCTACACGCGGGCGCTGCTCTCGGCCATTCCCCATCCCGATCCCAACCATCGGCGCATGCACAACCGCTTCCGGTACGAACCCGGCCGCACGCTTTCAGCCAACGGATAAATCGATGAAAATCACCGACGTCAAAATCATCGTCTGCTCGCCGGGGCGCAACTTCGTCACGGTCAAGATCGTCACCGACGAGGGACTGACCGGGGTCGGCGACGCGACGCTGAACGGCCGGGAACTCGCGGTTGCGTCCTACCTCAAGGACCATCTCGCGCCGCTCCTGATCGGCCGCGACCCGAGCCGCATCGAGGACATCTGGCAGTATTTCTACCGGGGCGCCTACTGGCGCCGCGGCCCGGTCACCATGGCGGCGATCGCCGGCATCGACACGGCCCTGTGGGACATCAAGGCCAAGGCGGCCGGCATGCCGCTCTATCAGCTCCTCGGCGGCGCGAGCCGCGAGAAGGTGCTGTGCTACACCCACGCCCAGGGCCGCGACATCGCCGAGGCGGTCGAGGCGGTCGGGCGGCGCAGGGAGCAGGGCTACAGGGCGATCCGCGTCCAGGTCGGCATCCCCGGGCTCCCGGACGTCTACGGCACGGGGGCGAAATCGGTCACCAACAACGCCCTCGACGACGCGGTCCCGCACGAGGAGACCTGGTCCACGTCGAAATACCTGCGCTACGTGCCCGAGCTGTTCAAGGCGGTGCGCGAGGCCCATGGCCCGGACATCGAGCTCCTGCACGACACCCATCACCGCCTGACGCCCATCGAGGCGGCCCGGCTCGGCAAGGACTTGGAGTTCGCCCGCCTGTTCTGGCTCGAGGACGCGGTGGCGGCCGAGCACCAGGAAGGCTTCCGGCTGATCCGCAAGCACACCACGACGCCGCTCGCGGTCGGCGAGGTGTTCAACACCATCTGGGATGCGCGGCTCCTCATGGAGGAGCAGCTCATCGACTACATCCGCATGACCACCGTGCATGCGGGCGGCGTCACGGCGCTGCGCCGGATCATGGATTTCGCGAGCGTCTACAACGTGCGCACCGCCTGCCACGGCGCCATGGACATGTCGCCGATCTGCCTCGGGGCCAACCTGCATCTCGACCTGTGGGTGCCCAATTTCGGCATCCAGGAATATTCCGGCTACCTGCCGGAAATCCTCGAGGTCTTCCCGGGCGCCTGGAGCCTGTCCTACGGCTACCTGCACCCGGGCGAGGCGGTCGGCCACGGCGTCGACATCGACGAGAGGCTGGCGGAGAAGTACCCATACCAGCGCGCCTATCTGCCGGTGAACCGTCTCGAAGACGGCACCCTGTGGCATTGGTAATCCGAGGACACGATGAAGATCACCGCGATCAAGAGCTATGCCGTCAAGGTCGGCATCCGCAACCAGCTTCTGGTGAAGGTCGAGACCGACGAGGACATTTTCGGCTGGGGCGAGAGCGGCCTGTCCGGCCGCGAGAAGGCCGTCGTCGGCGCGCTCGAGCACTACGCCGAGTTCCTGCGCGGCCGCGATCCGTTCAGGATCGGCGGCCTGTGGCAGGAGATGTACCGCAGCCAGTATTTCGAGGGCGGGCGCGTGCTGCAGGCGGCGATCTCGGCCATCGACATCGCGCTCCACGACATCAAGGGCAAGGCCCTCGGCGTGCCGGTCTACGAGCTGCTCGGCGGCAAGCAGCGCGACCGGATCCCGACCTTCGCCACGACCTTCGCGGAGCCCGGTCCCGCGATGATCGAGCAGGCCCGGATGCTGGTCGAGCACGGCTGGACGGCCATGCGGCTCTCGCCGGCCGGTCACGAGAACAAGGACATCTACGAGCCGCGCGAGCACATCGCCACCACGGCGAAGTGGTGCGTGAAGGCCCGCGAGGCGCTCGGCGATGACGTCGTGCTCGGCATCGACTACCACCACCGCCTCAGCGTCGCGGAGGCGGCGAGCTTCTGCCAGAAGATGCCGTCCGGCACCCTCGACTTCCTCGAGGAGCCGATCCGCGACGAGTCGCCGGGCTCCTACGAGGCGCTGCGGCGGCTCACCGACATCCCCTTCGCCATCGGCGAGGAATTCGCCTCGAAATGGCAGTTCCAGCCCTATATCGAGCGCGACATCCATCAGTTCAACCGCCTCGACGTGTGCAATGTCGGCGGCCTGACCGAGTCGATGAAGGTCGCCGCCTGGAGCGAGACGCATTACGTCGACATGATGCCGCACAACCCGCTCGGCCCCGTCTGCACGGCCGCGACCATCCATTTCTCGGCCGCGGTGCCGAACTTCTCCTGGCTCGAAACCCGCGCGAGCCCGGCGGAGACGCATCTCGGCTTCGACAATGCGGAGTTCTTCCCGGTCCAGCCCCGGCTCGCAGGCGCGCATTACGTCGTGCCCGATGCGCCCGGTCTCGGGATCGAGGTGAACGAGGAGCTGATTGCCCGTCAGAGCTTCGCGTTCTGGGAGGCGCCGCATCTGCGCAGACGGGACGGCTCGGTGACCAACTGGTGACAGCCGGACGCCGGGGCGCGATACTCACGCTCGATCATCCAGGAGATTCCGCACGATCATGACGTCCCCGAACCCGGTCCGCTCCGTCCTCATCACGGGCGCAGGCGGCAATCTCGGTCAAAAGCTGATCGCCCATCTCCTGGCGCAGGACTGGTGCGGGCGGATCGTCGCCCTCGACCGCTCGGCGCCCGCATCGCCCGCGCCCGGCGACCGGGTCCAATGGGTCGCCGGGAACCTCGCCGATCCCGCCGACGCGTCATGGCGCGAGGCCCTGGGCGGGGTCGACGCCGCGGTTCATTTCGCGGCTCAGAACCCGTACCCGGATGCGCCCTGGAGCGATGCCTGCGCGTCCTTCGACATGACCCTGGCCCTGCTCGGCGCAGCCGGACGGACGGGACTGCGGCGGATCGTGTTCGCCTCGTCGAACCACGTGATGGGGCAGTACAAGGATGCGCCTCTCGCCGATACGCTGACGCCGGGCGGCCTGACGACATCCCTCGAGCCGGGGCCCGGAACGCGCTGGTTCAACGGCCGCGAGATGCTCCAGGGCACCGCCTATGCGGCGTCCAAGCTCATGGGCGAGCGCGCCTGCCTGGCGGAGGCGCACCGCTCGAACGGCACGCTGACGGCGGTCTGCGTGCGGATCGGCTGGTGCCAGCCGGGGGAGAACCGGCCGGAGACGATCAACACGTCGGGCCTGCCCGGCGAGGAGCCGAATGTCGGCCCGGACACGGAGCGCGACCTGCGCTGGTTCCGCAACATGTGGCTCTCGAACCGGGACTTCACGGCCGTCATGGAGCGGGCGCTGCGCGCCGATGCCGGATCCTGGGGGCAGCCCGGCATCGTGGTCAACGGCATGTCGGCGAACCGCGGCATGCCGTGGGACATCGAGACCACCCGCCGGATGATCGGCTACGAGCCGCAGGACGACATCTGGGATCACGTCGGGTGAGGCTCGGAGCCGGGAAGCAGGGGTTTGTCAGCCTTCGGCGCATAATCCTCCCAGGTCATGGCCGGGCCTGTCCCGGCCATCCCGATCGTCTGGAGCGCCGTGCCTTTCCGATCGGGATCACCGGCACGAGGCCGGTGATGACGAACGGGTGGTTGTTCAGTCAGGCTTCGAGTCTGCAGAGAGCCGGCTAGAGCCTCGGACCCAAAAAGTGGACACCACTTTTGGGATTCATCCGAGGCTCCTTCTCTTGACCGGCGCA